>NZ_JAJEQL010000003.1:0-150711 GCF_020687345.1 Faecalibacterium butyricigenerans | reverse complement strand
CCCCCCCCCCCCCCCCCCCCCCCCCCCCCCCCCCCCCGCCCCTCTTTAAGAGGGGCTACCGGGGAGGGAGCCGCCCCTATGGGAGATTCAAGGTCGATCAGACGATGTGGCTCTTCTGAACGTAGACAGGGAAGCTCTTGGTGCCGCTCAGCTTCTTGTCGGCGGTGATGCGGACGTTCTTGTCCGTCACGACGCAGTCAAGCTCGACGCCAGCCTCCACCACGGTGTCCTGCATCAGGACGCAGTTCTTGACGACGGCACCCTTCTTGACCTTGACACCGCGGAACAGCACACAGTTCTCGACGGTGCCCTCGATGACGCAGCCGTCGGCCAGCAGGGAGTTGCTGACGTTGGAGCCGGTGACATAGCGGGTGGGGTTGTCGTCGCGGATCTTGGTGTAGACGGGGCTCTTCTTGGGGAAGAGGGCGTTCAGGTTCTTCTCGTCGATGAGCTTCAGGTTCTCGTCGAAGTAGCTCTTCATGTCGCAGACATGGGCCACATAGCCGGTGTATTCCAGAGCATGGATGTTCAGGATGTTGACGTTGTGGGCCAGAATGTCGCGCTCAAAGTAGATGAGGCCGCGGGCAGCAGCGTCCTTGACCAGCTTGATGAGGGTCTGGCGCTCCATGACGTAGATGTTCAGGTCGAGGTTCTGCTTGCCGGGGCGGTAGTCGTTGAACAGCAGCTCAGTCACGCGGCCATCGGCATCGACGGTCAGGGTGTAGTTGTCGTTCTTGCGGCCCTCGGGGATCTCGGTCTTCTGGTAGGCCACGGTGACGTCTGCGCCGCTGGCCTGATGGGCAGCCAGCAGGGCATTGAAGTCATAGTTGATGGCGATGTTGGCATCGCTCATGACCACATAGCGCTCCTTCTGGTTCTCGAGGAAGCTCAGGATAGAGCCAAGAGCCTCGACGCGGCCCGAGTAGATGCGCACACCCTTCTCTGCAAAGGGCGGGACGATGTTCAGGCCGCCATGACGGCGGGCCATATCCCACTCGCGGCCGGTGCCCAGATGGTCCATCAGAGAGTGGTAGTTCTTACGCACCACGATGGACACGTTGGAGATGCCGCAGTTGGCCATGCTGGACAGGACAAAGTCCACCATGCGGTAACGGCCTGCGAAGGGGATCGAGGCCATTGCGCGCTCGGTCACAAGCTCAGGGACGGTATTATCATAGCTGTTGGGGAAAATGATGCCCAACGCATTGTTGTTCTGGCTCAGCATACTTCCTCGCCCTCCTTGACGGAATCAAATACTTTGGCGCCCTCTTTGACGGTAGCGCCTGCGCCGATGGTCAGACCGGTGCCGACATGTGCGATGGGGCCGTCGCCGCCGACCTTGGCACCTGCGCCCACCACGACGTTCTCAGCGAGGATGCAGCGCTTGACCACTGCGCCTGCCTTGACCACGACGCCATCCATCAGGACGGCATCCTTCACCGTTGCGCCCTCTTCCACCACGACGCCGGCGCTCAGGACAGAGTGCTCGACGCGGCCGTAGATCTGGCAGCCCTCGGTGATGAGGGAGTCCTGCACCACGGCGCGGGGGCCGATCTTCTGGGCGGGCAGCACGGGGTTGCGGCTGTAGATCTTCCACTTCTCGTCGAAGATGTCGATGCCGGAGTTCTCGGGGTCGAGGACCTCCATATTGGCTTCCCACAGGCTGTCGATGGTGCCCACGTCACGCCAGTAGCCGTTGAAGTGGTATGCATACATCTTGCGGCCATCCCGCAACAGCGCGGGGATGATGTTCATGCCGAAGTCGTTCTTGGAGTTGGGGTCTGCCTCGTCCTCTTCCAGATACTTCTTGAGGACGTCCCAGTTGAAGATGTAGATGCCCATGGAAGCCAGATTGGACTTCGGGACAGGGGGCTTCTCCTGGAACTCGGTGATCTTGTCGTCCTCGTCTGCGACCATCAGGCCGAAGCGGGATGCTTCCTTCCAATCGACCTCCATGACGGCCACAGAGAACTCTGCGCCCTTCTCCTTGTGGAAGCGGAGGAAGTCGGCGTAGTCCTGCTTGCAGATCTGGTCGCCGGACAGGATGATGACGTACTCCGGGTCATAGCTGTCGATGAAGCTGATATTCTGGTAGATGGCGTTTGCGGTGCCCTTGTACCAGTCGGTGCCCTTTGCCTGCTCATAAGGAGGCAGGGTGTGGACGCCGCCGTACAGACGGTCGAGGTCCCAAGGCTGGCCGTTGCCGATGTACTCGTTCAGCTTCTGGGGCTGATACTGGGTCGCAATACCAACGGTATCGATGCTGGAGTTTACGCAGTTGGACAGCGGGAAGTCCACGATGCGGTATTTGCCGCCGAAGGACACCGCCGGTTTTGCCGTTTTCTGTGTCAGCGCGTACAAGCGCGAGCCACGTCCGCCGGCAAGGATCATTGCCACGATTTCTTTAGCCATAGCTTTATTCTCCCCTTTAAACATTTCCTGATATTTGGTGGAAATGGTTCAACAATGTTGGTCGGTCCGTCTGCCTTATTTTTCGGCCTTATCCGCCTTTTTGGCGCGGGGCTTGCGGGCAGGCTTTGCCTCCTCTGCCTTCTCGGCCTTGGGCTTCCGGCCCCGCTTTGCCGGGGCCTTTTCCTCTGCCGGGGCGGCCTCGGTCTTGGGCTTGCGGCCCCGCTTGGCAGGAGCTTTCTCTTCTGCCGCCGGGGCTGCCTTGGGCTTGCGGGTGCGCTTGGCAGGGGTCTTCTCCTCTGCCTTTTCGGCCTTGGCGGTCTTCGCGGTCTTCTTGGATGCGGCCTTTTCGGTCTTGGCCTCAGCCTTGTCCTCCGCCGTCTTGCGGGTGCGCTTTGCAGGCACCTCAAAGTAGAGCACGCTCATGGGGGGCAGCGTGATGGTGATGCTCTGCTCGAAGCCATGGAGCGGCTTCTTCTTGGAGCGGACAGCCTTGTTGTGGACGCTGCCGGAGCCGCCGAACGCCTCGTCGTCGCTGTTCAGGATCTCCTTGTAGGTGCCGGAGTTCGGTGCGCCCAGCGTATAGCCCTCGCGCAGGACGGGGTTGAAGTTGCAGACCACGAGGATCTGCTTGCCGCTGGCGTCCTTGCGCAGGAAGGCCACGACGCTCTGCCGCGAGTCGTCGGGGACGATCCACTGGAAGCCCTCCCAGCTGTAATCGATCTGCCAGAAGGCGGGATTGTCCTTGTAGAATTTATTCAGGGTCTTGACGTAGGTCTGCAGCTCGGTGTGCTTGTCGTAGCCCAGCAGCATCCAGTCCAGCGGCTTGGCCTCGTTCCACTCGGTGAACTGGCCGAACTCCTGACCCATGAACAGCAGCTTCTTGCCGGGGTGTGCCATCATGTAGCCGAAGAAGGTGCGCAGGTTTGCGAACTTGGCCTCATAATCTCCGGGCATCTTGTTGATGAGGCTCCCCTTGCCGTGGACGACCTCGTCGTGGCTGATGGGCAGCACGAAGTTCTCGCTGAAGGCATAGAAGAAGCTGAAGGTGACTTTGTTGTGGTTGCCTGCGCGGAAGAGCGGGTCGGTCTTCATGTAGCTGAGCATATCGTTCATCCAGCCCATGTTCCACTTGAAGTTGAAGCCGAGGCCGCCGTCCGAAGCAGGCTTTGTGACCATCGGCCATGCGGTGGACTCCTCCGCGATCATGTACTTGTGGGGGTGGCGGCCCAGAACCGTGTTGTTGAGCTTCTGCAGGAAGGCCACGGCCTCAAGGTTCTCCTTGCCGCCGTTCTTGTTCGGCTCCCACTCGCCCTGCTTGCGGTTGTAGTCCAGATAGAGCATGGAGGCCACGGCATCCACCCGCAGGCCGTCGATGTGGTACTGCTCCAGCCAGTAGAGGGCGCTGGAGATGAGGAAGCTCTGCACCTCGCTGCGGCCGAAGTCGAACACCATCGTGCCCCACTCCTTGTGCTCGCCGCGCTTGGGGTTCGGGTCCTCATAGCAGGCCTCGCCGTCGAAGTTGTACAGGCCGAACTGGTCTTTCGGGAAGTGGGCCGGCACCCAGTCCATGATGACGCCGATGCCCGCCTCGTGCATCTTATCCACAAAGGCCATCAGGTCCTTCGGGGTGCCGTAGCGGCTGGTGGGGGCAAAGTAGCCCGTCACCTGATAGCCCCAGCTGCCGTCGAAAGGATACTCCATGACGGGCAGCAGCTCGACGTGGGTGTAGCCCATCTCGGTGATGTAGGGGATCAGCTCGTCGGCCAGCTCGGAGTAGTTGTAGGGCAGGCCGCCCTCCTTCATCTTCCAGCTGCCGGCGTGCATCTCGTAGATGTTCATCGGCCCGTTGATAACGTCCATCTTCTTCTGGGCGCTCTGCCATGCCGTATCGTGCCAGACAAAACCGTTCAGGTCATAGACCTTGCTGCCGTTCGAGGGGCGGGTCTCGGCGTGGAACGCATAGGGGTCGGCCTTGTAGACGAGATCGCCCGAACGGGTGGTCACGCAGTATTTGTATACGTCATATTCCTTCATGCCCGGGATGAACAGCTCCCATACGGAATCGCCGTCCACCTTGCGCATCGGGTGGCTGCCCGGTTTCCAACTATTGAAATCACCTACCACGCTGATGGCCGTCGCGTGCGGTGCCCAGACGCGGAACACCACGCCCGTCTCCCCGGCCCGCTGCTCGATGTGTGCGCCAAAATAGCGGTATGCTTCACAGTTGTTGCCCTGCTTGAACAAATACACCGGAAGATCCGATGGATTGCTGTGGGTCTTTTCCTCAGTCGGTTTCATAAACAGCTCCTCCCCGCACAGGCCGCATGGGCAGCGCTGTGCCTTTTACTCTCTTATATTAAAGAATTTCGTCGGATTTTTCAAGGGTTTTCTTGGAAAATATACCATAATCTTTTCGTTGATATTTTTCTTATATATACAACATCTCCAATTTTAGACAAGAATTATCAGCAAACATGACAGATTCCGGGCAAAAAAGAAGCATCCGCCCCGGTTTTCGCGCATTTGGCACAAAAACAGAGCGGATGCTTTTCCATTCTTTTACTTCAGTTTTTCTCTAGGCCCATCAGCCCACGACATAGACGTTGACGTTGATGGCGCCGTTGATGACCGACTCCGCGTAGGTCTCGTAGAACAGGTCCACGAGGATGCGGCCATCCTGCACGGCGATGCCGGTGTCCGTGGCCACAGCGTAGCCATAGACGAAGCTGCCGTCGGTGGAAGTGATATACAGCAGGGTGCCGTAGGGGATGACACTGGGGTCAACGGCCACGGTGCCGTACCCCAGACCCAGACCGGAGGAGCCTTTGCCGGACTTGGAATAGTAGCCGGTGGCCTTGCCGGTGAGGACTTTGCTGTAGCTGGCGGGGGCGTTGGTGGTGCCGTCCGGGCCGGTCAGGGGCGAGACGGGCGCACCTGCGCCGTAGGTCTTGACCACATGGTCGGTCGGCTCCACGGTGGTGGTCACATCGGTGACGACGCTGTTCTCCAGCTCCCCATCCACCCAGCGCTCGCGGGTAGTGACGGTCTGCTGGCCCTCCGCGCCGTGCTGCATCGTGGTGGCGCGGCCGGTGTTGCGGAAGTAGAGGCTGGTGTAGACATATTCGGTGTCATAGGGGACGGCCTGCGTCTCCACCTTATCCTGATACTCGACACGGTGGACTTCGATCTTGCTGCCCGCCGTGACGCGCGCACTCAGCGCCGGCTCGGTGTAGTCGTCCGCATCCAGCGTGATGCCGGCGCGTTCCAGCGCGTCGGCCACCGTGCCCATCACCATCCGGACGGGGTATTCCTGCCCGTCTGCCTCGATGGTGACGCTGAAGGCACGCTCGATGTTCAGGGATGCCAGACTGCCGGCGAAGGCAGTGTAGTAGACTTCGTCTCCCTCCTCGGCCTCGATGCCGGAAAGGCTCATAACGCGGGCGGGGTCGCTCTCAGAAGTGAGGACCACCTGCCGCGCACCGTGGGAGTCTGTGACGTAGGTCAGCCGCAGATTCGCGGCGGTCACGGCCAGCGTGAACAGAAGGCACACAGCCATGACGCAGAACGCCAGCACACGGGACGAGGCTGCACGGGTGCAGCCAGACAATGCTTTTTTAAATTTGACGGAAGCGATACGAGACAACTCCTCTCTTTTCAGATTTTGGAATGGACAGCGGGCCTGTATCTCAAGGCCCGCCAAACTGTGCGCAGTTACCCCGCACAGCGGGCGCCGCAAATGCGGCTTTTCACTTCACCGTGATGAATTTTATGCGCTGCAACGTGTGTTGAGCGGACGTTATTTTAGCAGACCGGAGCCGTTTTGTCAAATCGGGGGCCTCGGGTTTGATAATTGCTTCACATAGTTTTTTGTGCAATCTGTACATAGTTTTCACTCGATTTCATGAAATTCAATGGTTTCTCTCCGATTTTTTCGCAATTTTCGGCTCTTATCCGTTCATATATTTTTAACATTTCCACCGCGCTTTCCGGGCCGTTTTTTGCAGTATCGCAGAGCATCTTTGCGGCGTCAAACCGGCCTTGACAGGCCCATTTCCGACACAAATTACGGGCTGTTTTTCCCTTATTTTCCGGCCAGAAACAGGGGGTAATTTCTCCCCGAAAATGCCGTTTGGCAAAATGCCGAACCCACCAAATTCCAAATAAAAAAGTGTACTCTCCCACGCCTTGCCGCTCTGCGCTACAATCAGGCCAGATGCAAAACCAAACGAAAGGAGTTTTCACCATGCAGATCAACATTACTGCCCGGGACTTCGGCGGCACCGAATTTCTCGCCCAGCCCCACCGGCTGCATCTGGGCGCGCAGAAGGCCGAAGGCGTGGACTGGCTGGAGTTTGCCCTGCCCCGGCAGTGGGCCGGGTGCATCGTCACCCTCCACATCCGCCACGCCGACGGCACACTGGCCGAGCCTTTGGAGCTGGACGAAGCGGGCCGCGTCCGGGTGGGCCGCAGCTTCACCGGCTGGGCCAGCGGCGAGTGGATGCTGGCCGCCGCCAACGGCGAGGGCTACACCGCCTACACCCGGCCCGGCCAGTACGATGTCCACGACATCCTCCCCACCGAGGGCGGGGGCGAGGAGCTGACGCCCTCGGTCTACGAGCAGTTCATCGCCCGGGTGGTCGCCAGCGCCAACGCCGCCGCCGAGGCCGCCAAGCGGGCGGCCTCCGGCGAGGAGAACGCCAAGCAGAGCGCCAGCGAGGCGGCAGCCTCGGCCCAGCAGACCGCCGCCAGCGCCACACTGGCCGCAGGCTATGCCGAACAGGCAGAGGCCGCTGCCGAGCGTGCGGCCTCCTACGCGCCCAGCGAGGGCGCTGTCCTGAGCGTCAACGGCAGGAGCGGCGCGGTCCGGCTGAACGCGCTGGACGTCTGGGCGACGCCCCGCCCCGTCCTGCCGCAGGCGGGCCAGCTGGTGCGGGTGGTGAAGGTGGATGCCGCCACCGGCGCACTGACCACCGACACCGTGAGCGCCGACCGCCTCAGCGGGCTGGGCAGCGAGGAAAAAGCCCTTCTGCTCAAGCTGCTGGACGCCGCCCACGCCCCTGCCTGAGCCGGACATCATCCCCGTCCAGAAGGTGGCTCTGAGCCAGCACACTCTGGAGCTGCCCCGGCTCAGCTCCGCCGACCTCAGCGTCTCCATCACGCCCCCGGACGCCACCGACCAGACGGTGCTCTGGAGCGCTTCGCCGGAGGGCGTCGTCTCGGTGGAGGCAGGCCGCGTCACCGGCCTCAAGAAGGGCACCGCCGTCGTCACCGCCGTCTCCGACACCAAGAGCGACAGCTGCACCGTCACCGTGACCCCCGCCGTCTACCGCATCGAGACGGCCCACGACGCCAGCGGCAGCATCCCCGCGTGGGACGCCGCTCCCTCCCACGCCGAGTTTTCCATGCCCCTGACCGCCAAAAAGTCCGGTCTCCTGCTCCGCGCGCTGGAATTCCGCATCAAAGGCTTTGTGGCCGGAAAGATGCGGGCCATCCTGCGCCGGTACGGCTCCACCACCCCGCTGGTGGACCTCTCGCTGGAACTCATCCGAGGCTACAACGATGTCGTCCTCGACATGGGCGGTTTTCCGCTGGAAAAAGGCGTGGAGTATCAGCTGTACCTGTCCGCCGTCAACAACTTCTATCCGCCCTCGGTGGAGGCCGGGTGGGTGGAGGAAAACGACTTCATCGACATCGCCCACGGCAGCTCCTACTACGACGGCGACACCACCCTCATCTTCGCGGGCACTGTCGTGCTGCGGGAAGCCGACTGACAACAACACACATATCATGAAATCAGAAAGAGAGGTACTCCCTATGACTCATCACAACATCTCCGCATCCACTCTGGCCCGCACCGCTGCGCTGGCTCTGGCCCTGACCAATCAGGTTCTCAGCGCCGTGGGCAAGCCCATCCTGCCCATCGAGAGCGCCCAGCTGGAGCAGCTCATTTCCAGCGGCCTCACCGTCGCCGCCGCCCTCGCCAGCTGGTGGAACAACAACAGCTTTACCCCCGAGGCCATCGAAGCCGACGACTTCATGACCCGCCTCAAGCAGCAGAAACGCTGAAAACGCAGCAGCGCCCCGGAGCGGTCGGCCCCGGGGCGCTGCTTTTTTATTGGAGAAAGTTATCCCATCCGAAAATGATCAGGTTCGGGAGCCGCTGCCCGTGCCGCTGTCCAGACACTTTGCAAAGACGACCATGTAGTCTTCGGCCTTTTCCTGCGTGTCGGTCAGCTTGGTATCGTTCATGACATCAAAGCCGACTTTCAGCGTGTCGTTGCCATCTTCATCCTTTTCGATGCATCTATTAAGACTATAACTATAAAGAATCGCATCAGCCGGATAACCCCATTTTGTGGAATCCTTTGCATTTTGGGGCATCTTGAGAACGATAACCCGATAATCAGTTTCTTTATAGGTCACACTTGTACTGATGTCAGAAGAGCCTTCCGTCTTCCGCAGCTCATCTATGTCCCAAGCTTTTCCCTTTTCGTTCTTAAAAGCCTTGAATATGCCGCTGGCCTTCTTGCTCAAGCTGTCGCTCTCAGAGACCTTGACTTGATACAAATCGCCCACTGTCTGCAATGCCTTCAGCATCGCATTCTCTTTCGCGGCATCCCCGAGGGCACAGCCGGTCAGCAGGGACAGTGCCATCACACCAGCCAGTGCGGCGGCCGCGAGCTTCCTGAACAGTTTCATGGAAAATTCCTCCTTTATCTGCGTTTTCGTCCGTTGTGGACTGCCTTTTTCGGGCAGTCTCTCTTGTCCGCATTCTACACTTTCTGACCAAACACTGTCAATATTTTTCCGCAGATTCGGAGTTGCGCACAGTTCTCCAAGATTTTCTTTGGCATTTTGACGAAAGCAGAAGCTTTTCGACTCTATTCGTCGCAACTGTGAGGCGTTTTACATAACAATAATACCACTGCCATCATCTTCAGTTACTTGCTTTGTCAGAAAAATGATATATGTTTCGCCCTTCTGGTCATCACTCATCTTGTAATTATGGAGAATTTCAATATACACTCCCAAGTTTCGATCATCTGCGCTACCCCAGAAGCGCCACATCGCCGGCAGCATCTGCGTGCATATATTTTTCCAGTCAATCGTTCCTTTCGGCAACGTGCAGACAGCCGCTCCATAAAGATTATAATCTTCATCATAAAGCTCGATAAAGTAGTCTTGTGCATTCTTTCCACTATTCACATCGTAAACTCTGCCATTTTCTGCTTTGAACAATGCAAGGATCTTGTCGCGTTCGGATGCCAGTTCTTTATTCTCATAGATTCTTGTGTTTCCTTCGGCATCTTCCACCTTATGTGCTTCACCGGCCTGAGTCATCGCATTCAAAACATCCTTCACGATTTTTGCATCACTCTTACCGCATCCCGTCAGGACAGACAGTACCAGAGCTCCCGCCAGAAGCAGGGCCGCAAACTTCTTGAGCTTCTTCATAAGACATCTTCCTTTCGCTTCGTAATATTGGCGTTTCGGGTGCCATTCCCTTCGCACCTCCATCATACCATGTTACCCCCCCCCGGCAATCTTCATTCACGCAGGTTTCACCCCCATTCACGCAGGAAGTGAAAAGACAATCGCTGATTTTTATGGAACTTCCACAAAGCAAAGCTCTCTCTTCGCCTCTCTTATTTTTGAAGAATGAACCACTCAGACGTTCTGCTGAACGTCCTCTGCTGCCACATAGCCCTCCTGCACGCTGATGACAGCGGCGTGGGTATCAGCGGCCTTTGCAGATGCCTTCGGGAAAAGGCCCGTATAGATGGTCATGCCTGCCATCATCAGAACAGCCAGTGCAAGACCGACCAGACGAATCATCAGACTATCAACATTCTCGTTCATGATACCTTCTCCTTTTCCTCTTTTGCGGCCCGGCAGACACCTTTCTGCCGTGGTCCCACATTCCAGTTTTCTTCGCTGCGGACCCCCTCTATCGGCCCGCAGCGAGGCATTTCCCAAGACATTCCAAAGAAAAAAGCCTAGGGTGAACACACCCCAGGCTCCATTGTCTGTCTACTGGCTATAATAGCCTCTTTTTTCGCTTTTGTCAAGAGAGGGAAGGAAGGAAGTTCGATTTTTCTCTTTTGCCCCGCTTCGACAAGGTCTGCGTTCCTTTTGCTGCTGTGTTATACTGGTATCGCTGCCCTTCTCCAAACTGGCATCAGAGAGGAGGTGAGCGCCATGAGTTCACTTATCTGCAACTTCCTCGTAACTGTCGGAGCAAATGTAGTTTCGTACTACATCTGCAAGTGGCTTGACAGCTACCGCAAGGGTAAGTAAGCCCAAAAGAACCCCCTCGGAACGCAACTCCGAGGGGGTTCGCTTTTTGTGAACGTCATGAGCTCACCAGTCAACTTCCTTTGACTACCTTCATTATATGCCAAACAGCAAAAATATCAAGCCATCTGGAAAAAAGTTTACTTTTACGGACATGACAGCCCTACTAAAACCGCATCTCCGGGCAGTCTTCCCCGGGTTGCGGTTCCCAGCGTCTATTTCGGCCCTTGAGCGGGCCTCATATCCTGCTGGCCGCAGCCCCAACAGCTCCTTCCTGTTTCCGCCGCTGGCGGCGGTCGTCGCTGTTGCACTTGCTGAACTGGGGTGCATCGCTGGGGCGGCCCCGCCGCCCACGCGATGCTTGAGCAACGATTTGAAACGCGCGTCTGTCTCGCCCCTTCGGGGCAACCGACAGACCTGCGCAGTCGTGCCCCCCAGTCCAGCAGGAAAAGCACCTAACAAACAAAAACGGCTCTGCCGAAGCAGAGCCGTAAAATCGCAGTATCGGTAAAATCAGCGCTTGCTGAACTGGGGTGCACGACGTGCAGCCTTCAGACCGTATTGCGCGAGTTTTTGAGCTGTTTTCCCTTGATACTCCGGGCTTTTCCGGCTTTCTGCCTCTCAGTTATCCGGTGTGCGGACCATAAAAAACGGTCTTTTTTCATTCAGCAATAGCCTGCTGAAACGCACCATTTACTACCCCAAACAGCTCCTCTGGTTTATTGTACTTCACTTTTGCATAGATGTCCATAGTTGTTTTGCTGTTTTCGTGTCCGGCAAGGTATTGGACGGTCTTTGGATCAACACCAGCATAGAGAAGATTGGTAATGTAAGTGTGCCGCAGCTGATGCGGGGTTACATCAAAGTCCAGCGTATATCTGATTTTGGGTTGATTTTTCTGGGTCATGCCCAGCGTTGGGGTAACCGTGTATTTGATGCTCTGCCCATTCACATACTTATAATAGTTCCGGGGCTTAGTGGAGCGGACAACGACATACTGCCACACTCTTTGAAACTGCGAAGCAGCCAGCGGCTCCCCTTTGCTGTCAGCAATCACATAATCTGATATGGAATTTTCTTTCGTTTCTCTCAGACAATCCACCAAACACTTCGGTATCGGAATATCCCTTTTTGCCGCCGGAGTCTTTAGCACCGTAGAAATCACGGGTCTGTTATGCTCTGTACGCCATGCCCGCCTCACCGATAGATAAGGTGTATCCTCGTCCAGAAATACACAATCCCATTGCAGTGCAAGAATTTCTTCCCGACGCAGACCGGAATACAAACCGAGCATAATAAACAAATATGGAGGAAGTCCCTTGACTGTATCCAGAAGCACGGCTACCTGCTGATCTGTCAATGCTTCCTTCTTTTTTGTCGGTTTTCCGCCTTTACCGGATATTCCCGCACAGGGATTGTGTTCAAGAATTTGATTTCTCTCTGCCGCATAAAAAATGCACTTGAGTAGCATATTGACCTTATTGTATAAGCCTTCCGATTTCTTTGACAATGGAACAAGCGCCAGCCGAATATCGTCAGCAGTCACTTCTTCCATATACATCTCTCCCAGAGGTTTGATGATATAGTTTGTCATATCCCTCGTATAACCTCTGAGTGTAGACGCAGACACCTTTGCCGACTGCATCAGCAGCCACTTCTCGCCATACTCGGCTACTGTCGGATGCTGCCGGTGAAAGATAATTTCTTCCACCTGCTTCCGGGCCTCTAACTGCTTCTCATACAATTCTTCACAAGTTGCGGCATACAAACTCAACTCTTTGCCATCTGCATCCGTAATCCTGGTTCTGTAATACTGGATTCCTTTCAATGTAATGGTCCCGTACTTCGGGATCTGTGTTTTCTTTTTTGCCATCTTTGATCGTCCTTTCTTGATAATGTGTAGTCTCCGTATCTACACTCTCTTTTTATCAGAAAGCCCCGATTTAATCAAAGATACGGCTGAGGTAAAACAAAGAGCGAGACATCCTTGCCTCGCTCCTTCTTCATTTCCTATTTGTTATTACTGTGCTGCATCCCAGCTTGCAAACGCACAGTTCATTGATCTGACCAGCTCATCTGGTCTGTTGTACTTAACCTTTGCATAAATGTCCATGGTAATCTTGCTGCTTTCATGGCCTGCCAGGTATTGAACCGTTTTGGGATCTACCGATGCATGAATGAGATTGGTAATGTAAGTATGCCGCAGCTGATGGGGTGTTACTTCAAAGTCCAGACTGTAAACCACTTTTCCGTTATGAGCAGCCTTTTCTCCCAAGACAGGTGTGACAGTATGCTTTACTCTTTTTCCATCTTCATACCGATAATAGCTCCGCTCCTTGACCGTCCTCGTAACAATATACTGCCAAAGTCGCTTAAACTGCGTGTAGGACAGCGGTTCGCCATCCCGGTTTGAAACCACGTACTCCGAAGTCGAAGTTTCCTTTGCTGCTTTCAAACACTCAGCCAAGCAAACAGGAAGGGGGATATTTCTCTCCGCAGCCTTGGTTTTCAATTCATCCGAAATCACCGGTCTGTTGTGTTCTGTATGCCATGCCCGCCTTACCGTCAGATATGGAGTATCCGTATCCAGATATACTGAATCCCATTGCAGAGCAAGAATTTCTTCCCGGCGCAGACCCGCATACAAACCGATCATGACAAAGACATAAGGCGGCAAATCTCGGATAGCATCCAAAAGTCGCTCCACCTGTTCATCTGTCAAAGCCTGACGCTCCTCTTGAGGAACACCGCCACCTTTTGTTGTCAGATAAATCGTTGGGTTATGGTCAATGATCCTGCTTTCCATCGCTGCGTGAAAGATAGACTTGTAAAGGATCACCACAGATTTATAAACCGATGCAGATTTCTTGGAAACCGGAACAAGGGCAAGTTGAATATCATCCAGACTAACCTCTCCCATCCGTTTATCTCCCAATTCCGCTATAATATGCCGCCTGACCTTTGAGGTGTAATCCGTCAAGGTAGTGGCTCGTACATGAACCGACTGCATCAGCAGCCACTTTTCACAATACTCTGCAACTGTGGGCGTTTTCCGATGAAAAGTAGCATTCTCAATCTGTTCCAACGCAAGCGTTTCTTTGTTATATAGTTCTTCAGGTGTTTTTGCGTAGATAGCTACGAGCTTACCATTCGCGTCTTTGATTCTGGTCCTATAATATAGGACACCTCTTTTCATGACTGTGCCATATTGAGGAAGTATTATTTTTCTATTTGCCAATTCCTCCACCTCCTAAGAATAATCTCCAGCGCTGTACCTTTGTTTTATCAGACCTCTCTGATTCCATCAAGGATACGGACCGGCTCACGATCTTCCGCTTCGAGGTTTACGGTAAGTTGCGCTTCTCTCAACTGGTTTTGCTCTGTGCGTGCATTTTGCGATATACTCCTGGAGACCTGCCGCAGTAAAATACACACAGCCATTCTGAACATACTGCACATAAGAGATCAAGCCGTTGTTACGGGCGGCATCCAGCGTTGCTATGCTGATTCCTAAGATTTCAGCAGCTTCTTTTCGTGTAATGAGCTTTTCCATAGACTATATTCCCTCCAATCTGTCAAGGTTATCATCGTGCTTTCAAAATCACATGAATACGCTGGCAGCCGAAACTGCCAGCGCATGGTATCTGATTTTGAATAGAAAGCGGCCACCCAAAAGAGCAGTCGCTTCCTATTTCAATATGACTCAATTCTCGTCACATTTGCCACGCAACCCTGACGATGGGAACATAACAGGTCTCCGCTGGCGCGGTTGTCATAACTCCGCGGCGTCGTTTTACTCGTGCGCCGCAGGGTTCCCCCCAAGTCTTTGGCGGGCCGTGAGGAAGTATCTTTAAGCCCCCATGCAGTCATCGCGCCGAATCTGCCACAATCCGTTTTATGAAATCGTAGATCGCTCCGAAGCAGTTCTTTCATCACCTCCCTGACTGCTCCATCTTCGCGGCGTTTCATATTCGCTCGTACATGGGTTATGTACCTGTTGTGCTGTCTATTCGATTGTCAATGTACTGATGAAGGAGGAAAACTTGTCCTTCTTATTAACACTGACAAAAAAGGCAAAAAACAGGCGTATCAAATGAAATTTTATCAAAAATATTTTACAAGCTGCTTTAATCCACGGCGGATACTGTCTCGGACACGGCTTGGGTCTACACCTTCTACTTCGGCAATTTTATTTACCGTCATTCCCAGATAGTATCGGGCATAAATCCTCTTTGCCTGTTTCTCCGGCAGCTTCATCACAGCGGCATAGACCTGCTCCTGAAACTGTTTTTCCTCCAGAACCATCTCCGGTGTCTGCGGCTTCAACAACACCGCATTTTCAATGCCATTCTCGCAATCCAGAGAATACTGTGCTTTATAACGATACATCTTTCGCTCATACGCAGCCTCCGCACGTTCAGCTGCTCGAATAGTCTCCATTACTTCCTCTGTCACATCTACAAAAAAGTCTGTTGTATAAACATCAGGATAAAGTTCCCGAAGGTTAATTTTCTTCATTATGTACCTCCATTTCGATTCACGGGTGATTGACGGGTGAATCGAATGGAGGTGGAGACCGACACCGGCAGACAACCGGGTCATCTCCGAAAAAATGGCAACAAAAAACGCCAGATTTCCGTGGGGGAAAACTGGCGCGCCAAGAACAGCCATTATTATACCGAATTACATAGAACGATAATGCCGATACAATATTATACTTGCCCGGAGGAGGAGCAATGCTTTTTTTAACTGATGTAGATCATGTGAGCTTTGAAAAAGCAAACGGGACACGGTAAATTAACCTCCAATCGGCTACCGTGTCCCTGCAAGTCGTCATTGGTTTGTGCAATCGCAAAGAAACGGCGGCTCTGAAAATCAAAGCCGCCGTTTCAAATGGGCGTGTTGATAGGCTGCTGTACGACGGCTTTTTTTCTTTTGCCGTCGTGCGGCAGCTTGTTCCTTTTGCGCTTATCTTAACAAGCAATCCTCACAGAAATGTCACTGACACACGCTATTTCGACAGAATAATGGGCTGAAATCTCACGAACCTGTGAGATTTGAAAAACCGGGAGAATAATCTCCCGGTTTTCATCGCAAATATTTAATTCTGCCGCAGTCTCTCTACAACGCTTTGCTTAACATTTTGCATGAAAGTTATGACGGGGGTTGCCAAGCAGACCAGCAAAACAATAGCTGCGACAACCAACAGAGAAATTACAGGATAGTGAAAAGCTGCATAAGGAACCATTCTTCTAAAGGCTGAGTATATTGGAATATATATCGCTGTTCCCAGTGTGGCAAGCAGTAGGAAAGAAATACTCCAATAATACACGCCTTCCCAAAGCAATACATTTCTAATTTGCTTTTTCGTCATTCCTATACTTTCAAGTGTTGCAAATTCATGTTTCCGAGTATTTACACTAACAACCATTGTGTTAATGAAATTCATAATTCCTATCAGCAAAAATACAGCGGACAACCCTGCGGCTATAATCCTTGAGGTCAGCAAATATCCGGCCATTTCTTGCTGCTTTTCATATCGTGACAGAATCGTAATGCCCGGTGACGAAGCAGTAATGGATTGAAGCTGCTCCATAATCCCTTTGTCATAACTGCTATCAATCGTATCAAAAGCAATCCGAAAGATTTTGGTTTCTCCAGACAACTTCTCTATTGCCTGCTTACTGATATACAAATCAGGGGCAGTACCTCTCTCATTTCCTCGACCACTCTGAAAATCAGCGTCCAGAAAGCCAGTTGCCACTGTAAAGACCTGTTCCCCGGACTCACCGACAACGGTGATTGCTTGCCCTGGCTGAATCAATAGGTTTCCCTCATCATCCGTCATAGCGGACAAAACCACCAACTCTCCCTTTTCAAAGGCGGTTAAGTCAATAGGCTTATCAAGCGTTTTATTAAGTTCTTCGATATATCTGGAATCTATTCCGTAAACGCCGCTCCAAAAATTATCTGTATAGTTTTTTCGTGTTTCCGCATTTGAAAAATCAAGACCTGATACGCCATCCAAGGAATCAATATATTTCCCGAATACATTTTCGTCGTAAATGACATCCATAGTGGGCCACGGTGAAGCAGAATAAGTGACGCGCAGATTTTCAATTCCCTGCATTGTTTCAATTTGCTGCAACATTTCATCAGAGAGCAGGTTTCCTTCTTCGGAAATGCTGTAAGTCAATGCGAAATCACTTTCTCCCCATTGATTTACAAAATTGTCGGGACTTAGGCTTGATAGTAGACCAGCAGAAACCAAAAACAATATTAAGCCTAAAAATAAGGACGCAAAAGTAAGGAAAGCGCTTTTAGGGTTTCTAAAAATATTATCTCGTGCCATCCGAGATAATTTTGTTCTATGGCTCTTATGATCTCGGTAACTCCTTGTATTTGCCTCCGTATAGCGTGAAGCCGCAACAGGAGAAATACTTGCAGCTATTTTCGCTGGTTTCATGCTGCCGATGATTGCAGTAAAAAATGTGAAGATTGCGGCACCCGCAAAAATAATGGGGGAAAAGGACACTATCTCCCCAAGGTCTGTATCGCTTGAGTACATCATATTCATGGCAAACGGAACAAGTCCAAGCGAAACAATACCACCGACAATCAGGCCGCTGGGAATACCGATCACCGCCGTTCTGAATATTTGAGAACGCACGATCCGCTTGATTTGTCTTTTTGTCGTGCCTATCGTTTTAACAAGACTTGCCGGGTCAAAACAATCTGTGGATTTTTCATCAGAATTTTCAAAAGTCGATATTCCAGTGGTGTGAATGTAAGTGGCTTTCCTGATAGAGTAGCACTCATTTCTGAAAAATTGATGGTCAGTATGTCATCCTCATAAGTATCACCACCATATTGTTTTGTCAGCCTCCCTAGCACTACCGCCAGTTTCTTTTGAAAGACACTCATAGGGAAAGGTTTTGTCACATAATCTTCTGCACCCAGCTCATACCCTTTGAGCATATCGCTTTCCATATCATTTGCGGTCAGAAAGATAATAGCGGTATCGGGACGGCGTTCTTTTACCTCCCGGCAGAAGTCAAAACCGTTCCCATCCGGCAAATTTACATCCAGCACAATTAGGTCATAGTCCTGCTCTGTCAAGAAACTACCGGCCGCTGATTTTGTCAGCGCAGAATCCACCGCATAGCCCGCAGTATTCAAGTTATAGCATAAAGTATTATTCAAAAGTCGATCATCCTCGACTACTAAAATTCGCATGGTATCACACTCCTTCATTTTCAGTGTATCACCCAAATGTCACAGAAACCTCACTGAGATTTGTTTTCTTTTCTCCGCCTGTCTACTGGCTTCTCTGCATTTTTAGGAATAAGCCAAATCGTCGCCATTTTTACAGCACCGGGGATGCGCCCAGATGTACACAAATAATTTATCTGGCGCGGCGTAACATTCCATTTTTGGCTTGCCTCTTTTAATGTTATGTAGTCCATTTTGCACCTCCTAAAATATTATATTTCGTCTTCTCGAAGAATACAAGTTTATCCCTACCTATTACTCTACAAAAATCAGCATAATCTTACCGTTCATCAGGCATAATTAGGTTATTCCTTTGCACAAACCAGAACGATACAATGTTATTGAGGTGAACGATTATGCCGATTGATGATTTAACTGCTTTAGGGCAGAAAATGCGGGAAGCCCGAAAGAATAAAGAGCTAACACAACAGGAGCTATCTGATTTGAGCCATGTTTCTGTAAAGCAAATCGCCAATATCGAAAAGGGGAAAATGAATCCTTCTTATTTGATTTTGAGAGCATTGGCCAAGGTCCTGCATATCTCTTTAGATACACTTATAAATCCAGATGTTTCTCTGGAGGATGAAGGTGTCAATCAGATGAAAATGCTTTATTCCAGCTGTCCGCCAGAAATGCGTGACACCCTGCTGCATCACACCCAGGAAACGGTGAAAGAACTGACAGAGTTGTCAAAAAAATTTGAAACGAATTGAGCCAGTGAGTGAAATTTAACGATTCTCTCACTGGTTCTTTTCATTTTCGGAGAAAAGAGGCAAGCAATGCCTGTGTTAATACACACAGGCCCGCAGAGAAGAAAATCCCTCCGTGATTTTCCTCTCCGCTTGCTTGTTGAGGGCAGCGCCCCCAAGCCCCTTTGAACACAGAATTTCATTCTGTGGCTGCGCGTTCTGCGAACGCTTTTGACCAGGACCAGCTTACCGCTGGCCGTGGTCTTTTTCTTTTTCAACATCCTGTTCTACCTCCATTTTCAGCACTCGATCTACATTTGCTTTTGCAGTCAAAAGCTCCCTCATTTCTTCACGGGAGCGCCGATACTCGGAATAAGTCTTTTTCTTTTCTTCCAGCAATTTTGCGTACTCTGTCTGTAACTCTTTGACCTTTGGCAGCTTCTTGACGCCCATCTCATCAAAGGCATTCTTAGCAGCCTGGTGGAGCAGGATTTCTTCCTCATGTGCCTCCCGGAATTTCTTAGAGTAGCCCGCCTTGCGGTATGCCACATAGACCTCACGGGTCTTGGCATAATTTACGATGTGAGTACGCAGAACAGCAATCTCTGCCATGCGCTTTTCAGCCGCTTTGATGTGCGCCGAAAGTTCATTGTGATGTGCCGTGGCAGCCGCAGCCTTTTCTTCCAAAACCGCATACTCCAGCAGGTTATTCTCTGACAGGTAATTCATGGTCTGCGCCATTTGCTTCAGATTGAAAACTTTAGCCCATCGCGCATAGCCAGCACCTTTTCCAGCCTGCAATTTTGCCTGAATGTCCACCAGCAGATTGACCTTCGGCGGCTCTGCCTGTGTGACTGTTTTCTTTCGCGGGGTATGTGCTTTCTTCCCTAAGAGAACTGCCCGCAAATCTTCCAATCCATATCCTTCGCCCAGACTGTCCATGCGGGCGGCTTTCTCCCAACCAGAGAGTTTCAGTCGATACGATTTTCCGCGCTTTGAGACTTCACAACCATATTCTCGCAACAGCTTCAGCAGTTCTTCAAAGTCAGCAGGACTTTGTGATAATGCGTTGTCAATCGCCACACGAAGCAGCTCTCGGTGAGATGGATTTGCCTGATCGCCCAGCCATTTGTTATAGCTCTTTCCGTGAAGTTTCGGATTCTCTACAATGGACAGTCCATTCTCAATACAGATCCTCCATAATAGAATAGCCAGACAAGGAGAAGGTCGGCAACGAAGTCCGGCAACGGGCTTCAAAAAACCTCAAAACCATCTCTGTCTGGCGGTTTGGTTACAATTTATATTTTCTTTTATTTTTCTGTTGCTTTGGTTGCTGATAGGGGAAAAAGCCCGCAGTTACGGGGCTTTCCCCGGCAACCAGCCCGGCAACGGGAGTGCAACAAAGTCGGCAACGGGGTTGGATTTTCAGAAAGGAAGCTCCATCTGCTCTGTGACCTCCACAAATCCCTCCGGGATTTTTTCGGCTCCGCCCTCGGTATTCGTTGCCGGGGCTTCACGCTCCCAGCCCTTTTGCCTGCCGTATTCCGGGAACATCCGGGGATTGGAAAAGTAGTGCCAGCCTGTGACACAGTGGTTCATAATGTCGTTGACCTCCCGGATTTCCCATTGCTTCGGCTCGTCAAAAGGGTGGTTCAGGGCTTCCCGGAAAAGCTGCTTGGAACACACCATGCTGCCGGTATAGCGGTCAAGGTAGGCTTGGATCATCCCGGCCTTGGTATCCTCCGGCATAAAATCCCGCTGGTGTTCTTTGAGATAGCGTACCATTTCGGGGCTGAAAGACAGCTTAAAATCCCCGCTGCGGTAAATGGTCATGGCTTCCGCCCATAGCTGCTCAATGTAGGCTCTGGAAGCGGCTTCATCATCCAAAATGTGAACTTCCGCCTGTTCCGGGTACACCATGACCGGCAGAAAGCGCCGGTTGCCGGATCGGTCAAGGGGCAGGAAGTCAAGGGCATTGGAAGTGCCGCCGAACACGCATTGCCGCAGCCTGTCCTCCGGGTGGGTTTCGTATGGGATTTTATAGACCTCCTTCTGTCGGCTCAAAAAAGACTTGATTTCCTCAATGCTCTTGGCGTTTGCGGTGGCAATCATCTCCGACATCTCAATAATCCAGTGGCCTTGCAGTTTGCGGTACACATTGTCATCGTCCAGCTTGCGAAGGTCATCGGAAAACCACTCGTCTTTCACGGCCAGCAGCCGGAAAAAGGTGGATTTCCCGGCTCCCTGACCGCCCACCAGACAGAGCATGACCTCAAATTTGCAGCCGGGATGAAACGCCCGGTGGATGGCTCCCAGTAGGAACAGCCGCAGGGCTTCATAGGTGTACTGGTCGCTGTCGGCTCCTAAAAAGTGGTGCAGACAGGTACGGATACGCTCGGTTCCGTCCCATGAAAGGCCGTTCAGGTAGTCCCGGATGGGGTGATAGCCGTTTTCATTGGCAGCGATCCCGATGGCGGCTGCAATCTTCTTTTCGCTGGTCAGCCCATAGGTTTCTTCCAGATACAGGAGCAGATAATTCATATCCGTGTCCGTGATGGCGGTGCCGGTACGGTGGTAGCCGATGGGCTTAATGATGTCGGTACGCTCGGTCAGCAGATTTTTGGCGATTGCTCCGGAAAGCAGTGGGTCATTCTGAAAGACGGTCAGGCAGTTGCGGATACTGTTACGGATGCCGCCTTTCTCGGTGCTTTCCAGCATGGCCTTAACTTCCTCAACGCTCCGGGGCGGCGGTGCTTCTTGTATGGTCTGTTCTGCGGCCTGCCGTATCTTCGGCGGCAAGCTCTGCCATTCGTCTTTCAAGATTGCTCACTTCCTTTCCACAGTCGATGATAAGGGCTGCCCGTTCCTCCATGTCCGGGGAGAGCAGCACATCCAGCAGATAGTCCACATAGTCCTGCTTTTGCAGGGCTTCCACAAATAAAGGGTGGAAATCCTCGTCTGGCGTCTTGGGGGCATAGTCCCGTTTCCAGCGGCACAGCAGGTTTCGGTAATCACACAGCACCCGGAAGCAGTAACGCTCCATACGGCGGAACCGCTGTTCCGGGGTTTCCTGCCGGGGCTTCCTCTGGCTTCTGTGGGATAGCTCCTTGTCCTCATAGGGGACGGAAAACGCCTGTGCCAGCATGAGGGCGGCTTCCTTTGGGCTGACAGCTTCCAGACGGGAAACAAAGTCGATCACATCCCCGTCTGCCTGACAGCCGAAACAGTGAAAGCGCCGGTCAACCTTCATACTTGGGTTTTTGTCGGCATGAAAGGGACAGACGCACATCCCGTTCCGTCCCACCCGGATTCCGAAATGCTCAGCAGCCTGCCGGGTGGTAACAGACTGCTTGACAGCTTCAAATACATTCAACTAAATCCTCCTGAAAATAAGAAAAGCGCCTGTCATTCTCGAAAAGAAAATGGCAAGCGCCTGTTAGAGTTCCATATCCTGTTTTTTCTCTGTGTGGGGCTGCTGGCGTTTCTCGGCCTGTTCCTCCCGGATACGCTGTGCCCGGCCTTTGACTGCCTGCTGGATGGATGGTTTCTTGCCCGGCTCGGCAGTCTGGCGGTACTGCT
Organism: Faecalibacterium butyricigenerans; assembly: GCF_020687345.1. Classification (NCBI taxonomy): domain Bacteria; kingdom Bacillati; phylum Bacillota; class Clostridia; order Eubacteriales; family Oscillospiraceae; genus Faecalibacterium; species Faecalibacterium butyricigenerans. The sequence continues at coordinate 128,464 of NZ_JAJEQL010000003.1, read as the reverse complement.
CGGACGGAAGCACCTGATTAAGCCAGTGGCGCACATCCCGGAGAATCTTCACATCCTCCTGCACCGCTGACAGGCGTTCCCTGTACTCGGCCACCTCTCCGGCAAGCTGCGTCCGTTCTTCGTTCAGCTTTTTGGTGCTGTACTTGGTTCCCTCCAAATGCACCTTGAAATAGCGGACAGCGGCATTGTAGGCGTCCAGCTCGTCCCGATGGGCGGCGGCAAACTGTTCCTTTGGTTTCTTAAACCGGATAGCGGCATATTCCGCATGAACCGGCTTGTGAGCTTCAAAGTTAGCGATATGGGAAAGCATGGTGTCAATCTCCTTCATACGCTTTTCCTTCGGCTTCATCTCTGCCCGGATGGAAACGGCCTGCTCACTGACGGTATCCAGATAGGTGTCAAGGCTCTCCACGGTGGACAGCTCCTTTTCCCGCAGATAGCGGATGGCGTCCATAACCTTGTTGAAGTCGTTCACAGTGCCTTTGAGCTGGCCTTTGCTCGTCCAGCCGGTGCGCTCCTCCCGGCGCAAATCCAGATATTTGCCCAGCAGCTCCGGTAGGGTGGGTTCCTTCGCTTCCTGCAAGGCTTCCAGCAGGGCGGCCTTTTTCTCCTTCAGGTCTGCAATCCAGCCTTTCAGGTGGCGCACCATCTGGCGGATTGACTGCATGAGCCGGTTGGCAGCGGTAATGTCCCGGTTCAGGTTGCCGATGTTGGTCTGTATCCCTCGTTTTTCCATCTGGCTGACCGCTGGCCCCATGTGGACGGTGGGGATTTTATCAAGCCCCTGCCGCTCATAGGAACGAAGGTCGAGGCGTTCTGGGCGGTCATTGGCTTCCAGATAGCGGTTGGCGGCAGCCGCCCAGCCCTGCCGCCACATCTCGCCGTACTTCTGGTCGTTCCAGTCTACAGTGTCCTCCTTGTGGCTTTTCCAGTTCCCGGACGGGAGCCGGATACGCTCGCCGTTCTCGTCAAGGTCATAAACCTTCCGGCTCTTGGAAAGCCATTTCCCGGTTTCGTCCATTGCCCGCATGGTCAGCAGGATGTGGGCGTGGGGATTCCCATCCTCCTTATCGTGAATGGCAAAATCGGCAATCATGCCTTTGGAAACGAAAAACTCCCGGCAATAGTCCCGGAGCAGGTCGGCGTGCTGCTCCGGGGGAATTTCCCTCGGTATGGCAAGCACGATTCTCCGGGCAAGCTGGGAGTTCCATTGTTTCTCAATCGCTTCGGCGGCGTTCCACAAGGTATTGCGGTCTGCGTACTCCGGCGGGGCATGGGGCGGCAGCATGATTTCTGTATGGACGATCCCTCGTTTCTCGGCATAGTATTTCTGCTTCTGGTCGTACTCGGAAAACAGCCGTTCGCCGCTCTGGTAAGCTGCGGCGGCTACGGCTGACTGGCGGTTGCTGCGCTGGACGATCTTTATATCATGGTGGGGACAGGGCATAACGGCTTCCTCCTTCCTGTGGCTGATTGGATGGGGTGGTGGTTTGCCACCTCATTTTGGGCAAAAGAAAAGCAGGAAACCGTTTCTGATTTCCTGCTCGGTGGTGCCGCCGGTGGGCGGCTGGTATTCAGTTTTGAAAGTTCGGGTCAGGTTGGCCCGATGATGGAGAGATTGGCAAACTGGAATTTGTAAACTAATTAGTACAAATCACCTTTGAAGATTCATCATTCACAATAATTGCCTGATGATTGCTAATTGGGCAAATGTTCAAATCTGAAAACTCAGCTAATATCTTTTCAGTAACTTTCTTAAATGGTGCGGTAAGATAATGTGGGAGGATATAATAATCAACAAAACTGAGTCCCTTATCATCTTCTTGTGAATAATCTTCTGGTTTCTTATCCATTTGTTCAATATATGTAATTGTAGGAGAACATATAATTGCCCCAGCCGACTCACCAATCATCAGTTTTCCATTCATAATTTCTTTCTTCAGCAACTCATCAATACCCGTTTTTCGTAATTGGTCAATCAGAAAAAATGAATTACCACCAGTAAAATAAATAACATCCGCTTCTTCAAAAGCAGATTTTATCGTCAAATACTCCTCCTTTGAAATATCCATTTCTGTTAAGATTGCTCCTAATTTCTTGAATAATTTCCTGGCAGAATTCACATAACCCGTATAACCTTCGTGAATTGAAGCTGTCGGAACAAATACGACCTTCTTATTTTCAACTTCTTCTTTTATCAGATTTCCTACACTTGAAAAGTGTGAACATAAAAATAATTTCATTTGTAATCTCCTTTATAAATTCTGATTTGTCATTGCTTTCATTATACTTCATCAAGCCGGGTAAGTATAGGATGATTTTGTAAACTTGTCGGACGGGAACAGCCTACCCCGCAAGGTGTTCCCGGGCGGCAAGTCCACAAAGGGGTAGCTGGCGGCAGCCAGCGCAGGGGAAGCGTAGCGTCCCCTGTGATGATTGGAAGCAGCCGCAAGTGTGCTGGCAATCATCCGCTTTCCGCAGGAAGCCCCCGGCAGGGCGCAACGCACCGGCTTGACCGGTGTATAGTTGCGCCCTTACTCCGTAAGGGGTTCCCCGGCTACCCTCCGTTTCACGCTTTCCGCAACAGTTTCCTTCATGCCAGTTTGGGAAAATGCCTGTTTCAGAATGTCCATCACATCATCGTCCGTCAGCACTTCCGGCCTTATCAGAAAACTTTCCAGCATAGCCCCTCTGGTGCAGAGCCGGTGCGTCCGTTCCTTCCGGGTAAGCTGCTTCATTTGGTGTTCCAGTATCTTTTCTTCGTGCTGCGCCCGTCGCAGTCTGGCTTCGCCTTTGGCAAGCTCCCAGTTGAGCTTTTCCAGCTTTTCATTCATCACGGCAGCCCTCCTTCTTGGGGAGCAGCGTGTAAATGCGGTTCGGTTCTCCCACACCCCGGCGCACCCGCAGGATCAGTCCGGCGTCCTCCAATTCTTTCAAGGAACGCTTGACGGTTACGGAGCTTCGGGACAAGGCCGCCGCCAGCTCCACAATGGGGAAACGGACAAACAGTATCCCGTTGGTATCCTCCGTACCCACCGTAAGGGTGGCGTCCAGCAGGCGGGCATACATGACCTTTGCGGTGCTGCTGACCGGCAGCCGCAACATGGCGGGGGGAAGTGGCATACAGGGCGGCAGAACGGTGTCTGCGGTCATAAATTCAAAATCCATTTAAGTGATTTTCTCCTTTCGCTTGGCTCGTTTGGACAGGTAATGGGGGCAGTCGATCACAACAGCCCGGAAGCTCTGTTTGCACTCATGCTGACACTTCCGGCACAGGTCGTTGTAGGCCACACGCCCCCGGTCATTGAGGAAGAAGGACAGCTCCAACTTCCGTTTTTTGCTCATTCTCGGCATGGTGCCTCCTATCATAGAAAATCCGCCCATTTCAGCCGTAACGGTGGAGATGGGCGGATAGCGGTTTTTGGTGTCATGTTTCGGGGCGATTTTCAAGAAAAATACGGCCATAGAGCCGCTTGGAAAAGCCCCATAGTATCACGGACAGGGCAGACTACGCCCTGCCGATTTGTCGTGTTTGGGTAGCGTTTTGGTGTCAGTTCTGCCGGGTTTCCCTGATGTCGTTCCTGCCCCTGAATCTCACAGCAGCGTTTCGTTCCCGTTGGTACGCTCGCTGCGGTCAAGGTTCCTCCAACTCCTTGCCGCAGGTCGTTGCACTACATCGCCAGGGAGCATATCCCATCAGGCCGGTCATTCGATTGGAATAATCCATCGATGAACTGACTTAATCATAGCTCATTTTTGAACCCTTTCCCGTATGTCCAGAAAGTAGGAATACCGCCCCAAAATCGAAAATTTCCACGATTTCGGAACGGTATGGTATAATGACTATATATGCTCGAAAACCACATGGGAAGGGAGTGGCAAACCGATGAAAGACCATGTTTCCTTACAGGAACGCTTGAAAGATTTACGGGTGGAAAAGGGTTTGAAACTGGAAGAACTGGCGGAAAAGACCGGCATTTCAAAATCTGCTTTAGCCAGCTATGAAAATGAAGAAAACCGAAATAAGGAAATCAACCACGGCAACCTTATCACACTGGCAGACTTTTATGAGGTGTCCATCGACTATCTGTTCTGCCGGACGGAAAACCGGGAGCAGATCAACACCCCGCTGTCCGAACTGCATTTGACCGATGAAGCCGTGGCGCTTCTGAAAAGCGGACGGATCAATACCCGGCTGTTGTGCGAGATGATGTCCCACGAAAAATTTACAGAGCTGATGGCTGACGCAGAAATCTATGTGGACGGAATGGCCACCATGCGGTTCCATGACATCAACAGTGCGCTGGCCGCTGTCCGGGCAATGATACTGGAAGAACATCCCGAAGCTGCCGCAGACCGTTCCCTGAAAATTCTGGAAGCCGGTCAGATAGAGGAAGAAGATTTTTTCTGCCATGTGACACACAAAACATGGGACGCTATCCTTCACGATATACGCAAAGCCCATGAGAACGACATGGAGAGTGCGCCGGATACCACGCCCGCCGATGAACTGATAAAGGAAGTCCGAAAGGCCATGCAATCCACCGGCGACAGGGTGCAGGAATTTCTGGAAATCTTCTGCAAGGCGTTCCAGCTAAAATACAAGCGGCTCACAGACGAAGAAAGAACAACCCTGAAAAAGCTGTTCAAAAGATCGCCGCTGATTAAAAATTCCGGAATCAACTTCCGGCGCAGACCGTGGAAATGAAAACAGCCGTTGCGGGATCGGCTCCTGCAACGGCAGCTTTGAATCATACATGAATTTGGAAATCCCGAAACTCAAACAATCCATTTCCCTGTTTGAGTTTTCCAGCTCTCGATAATTTTGCAAATCCGGCTTCAATGTCAGCTATCAAAGAAACAGGAATATCCAACTGGTGGTGTCCGGGCAGAACTTTTTTTATTTTGTATTTCTGTATCCGCCTTATGGATTGATAGAATAACTGCGGGTCGGTAGTTGGGTAAAATGCATCAAGGCTTCCCTTGTATATCAAATCCCCGGAATACAAATAGTTTCGTTTTGGTTCGTAAAAACAACAATGTCCCGGAGAATGTCCCGGCGTGTGAATAACCTGAATTTCTCGCTCGCCTAAATTTAAAAAATCGCCATCATGTAAGATTCTTTGTGGCATACCTTGAAAAATCTGATAAGCGTTAATATCAAAATCTTTTGGGAAATCACAAGGAAGCCTTGTCAAATTATTCTTCACAACTTGCAACGGTATCGGAAACCTGACTGATAACCAGTCCTTTTCCTCTTCATGTACGGCGATATTATCAAAATACTTATGCCCGCCAATGTGATCCCAATGAACATGAGTAGTAACTGCCATAACAGGCAGCTCTGTTAGACTGTCCACAATTTTTCTGATGTTGGAAACGCCTAAGCCTGTATCAATGAGAATAGCGCATTTTTCTCCACATAATAGATAGCAATGTGTTTCTTCCCAGTGTTTGTATTCGCTAATAGAGAATGTATCACGGTCTATTTGCTCAATGGTAAACCAATTATCCATTCTGCATAATTACCTCCAACAACTAAATTTCCCGGCTAAAACCACTTTGCGTTTTCATCTCTGAAATGTGGTATAGTGCCATCTTTATAAGGGTCATATCGATTTTCATTGCAACCAAATTCTTTTAAGAGGGCAATCTTGTCATCTGGTGTCCATTCAATCAGTGATATTCCATCAAACGCTTCTACATTACCGTCGTCCATTTTATTCTTAAAATACCATTCAACGATAGTCTGATTGTCTTTATGGAAAAACTGTTTGATGTCCCATTGTAAGACGGTTCCCCGGGTATTCCATTCCTCAAACCAAAGTATTATCTTCTTTATTTCGTGATATTCCGGCCCCCAGCTTTCAATATAGATGGCATTATTTGAAAAAATATCGGATATACCTAAATCTTTCTTTGTAAGCCACATATCAAACCAAAGTCTGATAATTCTTTCTCTATTGTCCATTTCGCAGAACCTTCCTTGTTAATTTGATATTTCAGCTTCTTCGTCATGCTCTAATTCAATCACATTCAAAATTCCACAGTTCAATGCTTTGCAGATACGCAGTAGTGTTTCCATACTGATATGCTTTCCCTTGCCCATGTTGGCAATCATATTGGTGGTCAGACCGGCGGACAGCCGCAAGTCCTCTTTCCTCATGCCACGTTCTTTCAAAGTGTCCCATAGCGGTTGATAGCTGATGTGCATAGGCTCCCGCCTCTCTTTCCATCGTCAAATGTTCTGTACCCATTATAGCAGAAATCTTGCGTTTCCACAATATTTCTTGACCGCACCGCCGGTTCCGTCTGGATTGTGCTTTTCCTTTCTTCACTTTTATTACATTTAATTAGCCATAAGCTGCTTCATGCCCTGAGATTTAGCGCCAGGGTTGTCGTTGCCGTAACCTTCCAGCAGGTTGATGACACCCCAGATACCAAGACCAGCGCCCAGAGCGATAACGAGAGTCTGAAGAACGGTAATTGCCTGTTCAAAAAATGCCATATAGTTTGTTAGCCGGAATCTGATTAAAAAATAGGTTTGTCATGTTTCATAGGCATACAAAAGCCGGAACAATCTGCCCTCGATATATGAGAGCCTGATTCCGGCTGTCCTCCTTTTTCATTATTTTGTTGATGATTGCCCGCTTTGTACGCCAATGGCCTCAACAGAGGCAGTTGCGGCAAATAGATACGATCACTCCTTTCTCAGCGGAACCGTATTACACGCCCTCCGTGTCTACTTCATATACATCGCAGACCTCATCAGGCTTGAGTTTTAGTCTGGCAGACAAAAATGCTTCAATATCAAAGGTATTTCGCTTGTCTGCATCAGCTGTGTATTTGAAATTAGGGTGTCTGGTAATGTCATACTTGTCTGAAAGAAACGGACGCACACCGCGCAACTGCAAGATGCACTTGCCGCCATCCATAACTGCCAGCTCGTCCTGGCTCATCAGCTCTTTGCCACAATGTCAAGTGATGAATTAAAAAATGGCAGCCACGATCAAAGAATTCCTTTTTGTGGCTGCCATTCTGATAATTATTAGCTTGACTTGTACTGCTTAACTTGTTTTATTCGAGAGTACGAATTATAATATGGCAGTACGGAGGTGCTATATGGATTACATGACTTTGAAAGAAGCAAGCAAGATTTGGGGAGTAACACCCCGTTGGATAAATTACTACTGTTCCGCAGGACGTATCCCAGGAGCGGAAAAAATGGGAACCGTCTGGCTTATCCCTAAGAATGCTACGAAGCCATTGGATGGGCGAAGAAAATCTGCCGGGCAATCAAGAGGAGAACATCATGATTGAAGTTTATTATGCGGAAGATGACGAAACGATTGTGGCGTTCAACTTTCTCTATATTTTCTTGTGCATTTCTTTCCCGGCTTAAAGTCGAGGATGTGTCCCTCAACAACACGGGCATACCGCTTGATTTTGATTTTCCGGCGCTGCTGGTCTTGGAGAGCATTCTGATAGCTGTCCTCTGCAAGAAACAGACGCATTTCATCACCTCTGCTCCCGTAAGCACTACACGGATGGAGAACAACAAACTCAATCATCCATCGGGTGCTGTCCTCAAAGCGTTCCACGGCAAGAATGTTATGTCCTTTCAGCTCCCTTGCTGAAATATCTTTCATAGGCGGCTCCTTTCATCGTTCCTGGTCTCTCTGACGCTTTTTCTGCCATGCCTCCAGCAGCTTGATGATGGTTTCCTGCATCCGCTGGGGCGTATAGCTTTTAGGAAAATACTTCCGCAAGGTGTCAGAGGTAAATGTCACTCGGTCCAGATCGCTTTTCTTTTCCTCACCCATGATGACACGCATCATATCGAGGGTCAGATGCCCCTCCTGACTGTATTTCTTGAGCCGCTGGGCTTGAGAAAGAGAAGGGGTAGCCTGTTCGCTGTCCATCGCGTCCAACAGGTCTACCTGTTCCTCCTTTTTGAGAAAGGACAGCTCATAAGCAGGATTTAAGGCAATTTTCTTTTCATCCACCATGTCCAGCAGTTCGGGAATCAGCTCGGTCAGACGGATAAATCTCTGAATTTGATTCTTACTCTGTCCAACCTGTTCAGCTAAAATATCTCTGGATTTTCTACCATCGGACTTGTGCCCAACTTGGGCACAAGTTAAATCCACTCGCTCTCCCTGGTGCTTCATAGCCTCCAACTTCATTTTATAGGCAAAGGCCCTCTCACTTGGAAGCAGGCTTTCTCGTTGCAGGTTGCTGTCAACCATAATAATTGTGGCAGCGTCATCGTCCAGATCACGGACAATTACCGGCATGGTCTCTTTTTCTGCCAGTTCACTTGCTCTGTGCCGTCTGTGTCCGGCCACCAGTTCATAACCACCCTCCGGGTCAGGGCGGGCAATTGCTGGAACCAGCACACCATACTGCTTGATACTGTCTGCGGTTTCCATCATTGCTTCGTCATCCTTGACTTTGAATGGATGCCCTTTGAACGGGTGCAGTTCCGACAACGGGATTTCTACTACTTTTTCTCTCTGAGCATCGGCACGGCTCTCCTCCGTAGAAAACAGATCATCTACCGATGCCAGCTCTACTTTTTTCGCGCTGCTTTTCAAGTTTCAACACCTCCTTCGTCAGATTTCGATACCCCTCTGCCACCTTGCCGCCAGGGTCATGGGCGAAAATACTTTTTCCCTCTGCACTGATTTCCTTTGCCCGGACAGAATGGGGGATTTCCGTTCCAAAGACTTTGATTTTACTTCCATAGGTGTCCCGCAGCAAAGCAGCAATCTCTTTGGCAAAGTTGGTGCGGTTATCCACCATCGTCAGCAGGATACCGTCAATCTGGAGCTTTGGATTGATCTGCCGTTTCACCTTACTGACCGTAGATAGAAGCTGTTCCAGCCCTTTGGCGGGCAGATACTCTGCCTGAACGGGAATTATGATCCTGTTCGCAGCCGCCAGCGCATTGACCGTAAGCATCCCCAACGAAGGCTGACAGTCAATCAGGATATGGGAATATTGTCCCTTCAGTGTGTCCAGATATTGCCGTAAAATCGTTTCACGGCTCATGGCGTTTACCAAAGAAACCTCCATACCGGAAAGCTGAATATCCGCAGGCATCAGGTCAACGCCTTCTGCATGATGCAGAATACCTTCTCCGGGGCGTATAGGCTGATCCATCAGAATTTTGCCCATTGCATCCGATAGTGTAAATGGCAGCTTGTCTGGTTGCGGATTTCCCAAGCTGATTGTCAGGCTTCCTTGCGGGTCCCCGTCGATCAGAAGCACTTTCTTTCCGGCCTGTGCCAGACCTATTCCCAAGTTCGCACAGGTTGTTGTTTTGCCAACGCCGCCTTTCTGGTTGGCGATGGCGATGATTTGTGTGTTCATGACTTCACCTCATTTCTGATTGTTGCTGTTGTTTCTGGAAATAGAAAAAGCCGCCACTTCAAAATTAACAGTGAAGTGACGGCTCTTTCTATCGCCGGAATACGAGTTCCTGAAATGAAAAAAGCACCCAGCATTTATACTGTGTGCTACATCAAATTCATATTCAATTATTCAAATTAGCTCAAACTATGCCAAACTGCCACAGCCAAAAAACGAGGGGAAGGAGGGCTGAAAAGCACCCCAAAAATCGGCTCTCGGTTAACCACTTTGGGAACCACTTTCCCCTCTTTTTGCCCTATTTTTAGCCAGTTAACCACTTGCGGACCACTAAAAATTGGAGGAAATCGGCTCTCGTTTTGCCAAATTTGGTCAAACCATATCAGCCCGTTTAGATATAGCAAAAGCCCGGAAAACCTTGATTTTCCGGGCTTTTTGAACCATTTTAATATAGTCTGAGCAGTCGATTATCGCTTGCTGAACTGCGGAGCGCGACGAGCTGCTTTGAGACCGTACTTCTTGCGCTCCTTCATACGAGGATCGCGGGTCAGGAAGCCAGCCTTCTTCAGGACAGAGCGGTTCTCATCGCTCTGCTGCAGCAGGGCGCGGCTCAGGCCGTGGCGGATAGCGCCAGCCTGACCGGAAACACCGCCGCCGGAAACGCGGACGACGACGTCATACTTGCCCTCGAGGCCCAGCAGGACCAGCGGAGAGCGGACGATCAGCTTCAGGGTCTCCAGACCGAAGTAGTTGTCGATGTCACGGTCATTGATGGTGACCTTGCCAGTGCCCTGATAAACGCGAACGCGGGCAACGGAATCCTTACGACGACCAGTGCCGTAGAAATAAGGTTTGGTTTCGTACATGTTCGATTGCCTCCTTCTTAGAACTCGATCTTCTCGGGCTTCTGAGCTGCGTGAGCGTGCTCGGCACCCTGGTAGCAGTGCAGGCGGGTCAGGGCCTTAGCACCGATGGTGTTGGAAGGGATCATGCCCTTGACAGCGTAGGTCATGGCCAGATCGCTGTTCTCAGCCATCAGCTTGCTGTACTGGACCTTCTTCAGGCCGCCGATGAACTTGCTGTGGGTGATGTGGAACTTCTGCTCGGCCTTCTTGCCGGTCAGGACAGCCTTGTCGCAGTTGATGACGACGACGTAATCGCCGCAGTCAACATTGGGGGTATAATCGACCTTCTGCTTGCCGCGCAGCAGAACAGCAGCCTCAGCAGCGACGTGGCCCAGGCTCTTGCCGGCAGCGTCGAGCAGATACCACTTGCGCTCGACTTCAGCGGGCTTGACGAGAGTAGTGCTCATATCTATTTCCTCCTGATAAGTGTTTCAACGGTTCAATGCGCCTTTTGGGGGCGCGAGTGTTAGTATACATCCCCGGGAGCCGCCTGTCAACAGCATTTTTCGATTTTTTCGGCTCAGTTTTTTGAATCTCTTATTTTCTCTTATTTTCTCTCGAAATCTCATGTTTTCTCGAATCGTATTTTCAGTCTGCTTTTTGCGGCACGGCGCTACAATTTTGGCGCTGAGTATGTTATACTAAAAAGGATACAGCCCCACCCCGGGGCCGACCCCTACTTTTATAAGGAGGATACCCCCTCATGCCGAAAGACATCCACCAGCGCGACAGCGCACAGCAGCGCTCTTTCCGCCTGCTGCTCGCCATGGGCATCATCGTCCTGCTGGGCGCACTGGCCTATTTTGTTCTGACCCTCGCGGTCAACCGCCGCACCCCTGCTTCTCCCGACACCCGCTATACCGCCGAAAACGGCATCTCGGTCTATTATGAGTCCGCCGTCTGGCCAGTCTGCGAGATGACCGAGGACGCCACCCTTGGCCGTGCGCTGGAGCTGGCCTCCGCCCAGAGCAGCGACGACGCCAACTATCAGGTCGTGCTGCTCCAGAGGGGCACAAAGGACTCCTACGAGGACTTCATCGGCCAGTCGGAGCGCGACCTCAAGCAGGCCTACGGCGTCATCAGCCCCCGGAAGGTCAACCTGAACATCGACGGTGCAGCCGTCACCGCCGTGCGCTGTGACATTCAGGCTTACTACGCCGTTCTGGCCACCATCGAATACGACACCGGCGACGTCATCTATGTCTCTGCGCTGACCAAGCTGGCCTCCATCAGTGACATCGTGAACCTCGTGGAGAGCGTGAGCCTGTCATGAGCGGCACGAAAGCGATGCAGCGGCTCTGCGGCCTGATGCGCAAAGCCGTCCAGCAGTATGAGATGCTTTCCCCCGGCGACCGCGTCCTCGTGGGCGTTTCGGGCGGCAAGGACAGCGTGGCCCTGACGGTGGGCCTTGCGCAGCTGCGGCAGTACCTCGGCTTTTCCTTTGAGGTGACAGCCGTCACCCTCGACCCCCAGTTCGGGGGACAGCCGGTGGACTACTCCGCGCTGGAAGCCCTTTTCCGGCAGTACGGTGTGCCCTACGAGGTGCGCCGCACCCTCATCGGCCCCATCGTCTTCGACTACCGAAAGGAGAAAAATCCCTGCTCTCTCTGCGCCAATCTGCGCCGGGGCGCCCTCCATGCCGCCGCCGAAGAGCTGGGCTGCAACAAGGTGGCGCTGGGCCATCACCTCGACGACGCCATCGAGACCTTTTACATGAATCTCTGGCGGGAGGGCCGCATCGGCTGTTTTTCGCCGGTGACGGAGCTGTCCGACCGGGGCCTGACCCTCATCCGGCCGCTCCTCCTCGCCACCGAGCAGGAGGTGCGCACTGCCGTGAAGGAGTCGGGATTCCCCATCGTGAAAAGCCGCTGCCCCGCCGACGGCGTGACCACCCGGGAGGACACCAAGGACTTCGTCCGGGAGCGCTGCCGCACCGACCGGGCTTTCCGGCAGAAGACGCTCCACGCCTTGCAGGAAAGCGGCATCGACGGCTGGCGTCCCCTGCACCCGGCCCGCACATCAAATAAGGAGGACACTGCCCATGCAGACACCACTCTTTGAAAAACACGTCTGGGCCGAGATCGATCTGGATGCCCTGCGCCACAATTTCCGTATCGTGAAGTCCCGGGCCGGCGAGATGCCGCTGTGCGCCGTCGTCAAGGCGGACAGCTACGGTCACGGCGCAGTGGAATGCGCCAAGGTCTTCGCCGAGGAAGGGGCCGCATGGTTGGCCGTAAGCTGTCTGGCCGAGGCCCGTCAGCTCCGTCAGGCCGGGCTGCGCCTGCCCATCCTCATTCTGGGCCATGTGGAGCCGGGCTGCGCAGCGGTCCTGATGGAGCAGAACATCACCGCCGCCTGCTACTCCCTGTCGCAGGCCAAGGCCCTCAGCGAGGCAGCCTCCGCCGCAGGCGGGACGGTGGATGTCCACCTCAAGGCCGACACCGGCATGGGCCGCATCGGCTTTGCGCTCCGCACCGACTTTGACGCCGCGCTGGCCGGGATGCTGGAAGTCTGCCGCCTGCCCGGCCTCCGGGTCACGGGCCTGTTCCAGCACTTTGCCGTTGCCGACGACGACACCGCCGACAGCATCGCCTACACCAGCGGGCAGCACGCCCTCTTCGTCCGGGCCTGTCAGGGCCTCGCCGAGGCCGGGTTCGAGCCTGCCATCGTCCACTGCGACAACTCCGCCGGGGTGATGCTCCACCCCGACTGGCCCGCCGGCCTGCCCCGCACCCGCTGCATGGCTCGTCCCGGCATCATCCTCTACGGCTTCGACCCCAGCGACGAGGTGCGCTTCGGCGTTTTCCGCCCGGTGATGAAGCTGAAGACCATCGTCAGCATGGTAAAGGAGATGCAGCCCGGCCAGTCGGCCAGCTACGGACGCCGCTTCACCGCCGAAAAGCCCACCAAGGTCGCCACCCTCTGCGCCGGGTACGCCGACGGCTACCCCCGTCTGCTGAGCTGCGGCAAGGGCATCGTGGAGATCAAGGGCAGGCCCTGCCCGGTGCTGGGCCGGGTCTGCATGGACCAGCTGATGGTGGACGTTTCCGCCCTGCCCGACGTGCGGGAGGGGGATGAGGCCACCCTCTGGGGCGGCACGGTGAGCGACAGCGCCGAGACCATCGCCCGCAAGACCGATACCATTTCTTACGAGGTGCTCTGCGGCGTTTCCCGCCGGGTGCCCCGCGTTTATCTGGAAAACGGCGGCGTCAAGGCCGTCGAAGACTGGATCTTATAAATTTCGGAGGAACTACATGGCAAGAGACAACATCCGCAACTTCTGCATCATCGCGCACATCGACCACGGCAAATCCACCCTGTCCGACCGCATCCTCGAGCTGACCAAGAGCGTGGACGAGCGGACGATGGAGGACCAGATCCTCGACAACATGGACATCGAGCGGGAGCGCGGCATCACCATCAAGGCCCGCGCCGTCACCATGAACTACACTGCCAAGGACGGCAAGGTGTACGAGTTCAACCTCATCGACACCCCGGGCCATGTGGACTTTGCCTACGAGGTCAGCCGCAGCCTCGCCGCCTGTGAAGGTGCCATCCTCGTGGTGGATGCCACGCAGGGCGTGGAGGCCCAGACCCTCGCCAACACCTATATGGCGCTGGAGCACGACCTCGAGCTGGTGCCCATCCTGAATAAGATCGACCTGCCCTCGGCCCATCCAGACGAGGTGGCGCAGGAGGTGGAGGATGTCATCGGCCTGCCCTGCCTCGACGCCCCCCGCGTCTCGGCCAAGACCGGTCTGAACATCGATCAAGTGCTGGAGCGGGTGGTCAGCGACATCCCCGCCCCCACCGGCGACCCCGACGCCCCCCTCAAGGCCCTCATCTTCGACAGCATCTATGACAGCTACAAGGGCGTCATCGTCTATATCCGCGTCTTTGAGGGCACGGTGAAGCCCGGCGACACCATCCGTCTGATGGCCACCGGTGCACAGTTCACGCTGGTGGAGGTGGGCCACATGGGTGCCACCAGCCTGACCCCCTGCGCCCAGCTGCAGGCCGGCGAGGTCGGCTACCTGACCGCCAGCATCAAGACTGTGCAGGACACCCGCGTGGGCGACACCGTCACGCTGGCCGACAACCCCACTGCCGAGGCCCTGCCCGGCTACCGTCAGGTCAAGCCGATGGTCTTCTGCGGCATCTACCCCGCCGACGGCGCAAAGTACCCCGACCTGAAGGACGCGCTGGAAAAGCTGCAGCTCAACGACGCCTCCCTGACCTTCGAGCTGGAGACCAGCGCCGCGCTGGGCTTCGGCTTCCGCTGCGGCTTCCTCGGTCTGCTCCACATGGAGATCATCACCGAGCGTCTTGAGCGGGAATTTGACCTCGACCTCATCACCACCACCCCCAGCGTCCGCTACCGCCTGACCCTCACCGACGGCACAGTGGAGCTGATCGACAACCCCTCCAGCTACCCCGACCCCTCCAACATCGTCAAGCAGGAGGAGCCGTTCGTGGACGTCCACCTCTACACCCCCAACGAATATGTGGGCAGCCTGATGGACCTGTGCCAGAACAAGCGCGGCGTCCTCATCGACATGAAGTATCTGGACGACGTCCGCGTGGACCTGCACTACGCCCTGCCGCTGGGCGAGATCGTCTACGACTTCTTCGACGCCATCAAGAGCCGGAGCCGCGGCTACGCCAGCTACGATTACGAGTTCAAGGAGTACCGCGAGAGCGATCTGGTCAAGCTGGACTTCCTGCTCAACGGCGACCCCGTGGATGCCCTGTCCATGATCGTCTTCCGGGACAATGCCTACGCCAAGGGACGCCGCATCTGCGAGAAGCTGCGGGACAACATCCCCCGCAACCTCTTCGAGATCCCCGTTCAGGCTGCCATCGGCGGCAAGATCATCGCCCGCGAGACGGTCAAGGCCATGCGCAAGGACGTGCTGGCCAAGTGCTACGGCGGCGACATCTCCCGCAAAAAGAAGCTGCTGGAAAAGCAGAAGGAAGGCAAGAAGAAGATGCGCCAGCTCGGCTCTGTCTCCCTGCCCAGCGAGGCTTTCACCGCAGTCCTCAAGCTCGACAGCGACGACGATTGATCCACGCACCCTTCCCCTCCCATCCGGAGGGGATTTTTTTGACGGCTTGGCTAAGATTCTTATCCACGAGTATTGACCTTTGCATCAAAATTGTGTAAAATATACATATCATTGAAACAAATTGTCATTTTTTGTCACTTGTAGTAAAATATTTCCACTTTGTATTCCTAGAATCATACATGAAACAAGAAAGAGTTGATGCAACTATGCGGATCGCTATGGTAGGGCACAAGCGGGTGCCCTCACGGGAAGGAGGGATCGAGGTCGTTGTAGAGGAGCTTGCCGCGCGGATGGTGATGCACGGCCACAGCGTCACCTGCTACAACCGCACCGGCCATCACGTCAGCGGAAAAGAATACGACATCGAACACCTCGACGAATACCGTGGCATCCGGCTCAAGCGGGTGCCCACCATCGACCGCAAGGGCCTTGCGGCGGTGACATCCAGCTTCTTCGGCTGTCTTGCGGCGGCGTTCGGCCCCTATGACGTGGTCCACATCCACGCAGAAGGGCCTGCCATGTTCTCCTGGCTCCCCCGCCTCACCGGCAAGCGGGTCGTCCTGACCGTCCACGGTCTGGACTGGGCACGGGACAAATGGAAAGGCTCCTTCGGCTCGTGGTATATCCACACGGGCGAAAAGACCGGCGTCCGGTTCGCCCACGAGATCATCGTCCTCAATCACAGCACGCAAAAGTATTTTCAGGACACCTACGGCCGTGCCACCCGCTATATCCCCAACGGCGTCAACCCTGTGGCCCCTGCGGCCCCGGACATCATCCGGGAGAAGTACGGCCTCGAGAAGGACTCCTACATCCTCTATCTGGGCCGGATGGTGCCGGAAAAGGGCTGTCACTATCTGGTGGATGCGTTCAAGAAGCTCCACACCGACAAAAAGCTGGTCATCGCGGGCGGCTCCTCCGACACCCACTGGTACATCGACCAGCTGAAGGAGCAGGCCGGCGGGGACGACTGCATCATTTTCACCGGCTTTGTGGACGGTGCGCTGCGGGAAGAGCTTTATAGCAACGCCTACCTCTTCGTCCTGCCCAGCGACCTTGAGGGAATGCCCCTCTGCCTGCTGGAGGCCATGAGCTACGGCAACTGCGTCATCACCTCCGACATCGAGGAGTGCTACAATGTCATCCACGACAACGGCATCGTCTTCCGCAAGGGCGATGTGGACGACCTCGCCCAGAAGCTCACCTACGCCCTCGAGCATCCCAATGCGGTGCGGATGTTCAAGTGGCTCGCCGCCGAGTACGTCTGCACCCGCTTCCCGTGGGATAAGATCGTGGTCGAGACGCTGAAACTGTATCAGAAATAACGAAAGGCTGCTGCACAAAACGTGCGGCAGCCTTTTTGGTTCTCTTTACTTTTTCTTCATCCGGCGGTCGCGGCCACTGCGCAGAGTCTGGATGAGGTCGAAATAGGCCAGCGCCAGCCGGTAGTGCCCGCCCTTCAGGATGCACAGGCCCACCCACTGCCAGCTTGAATCCGCCATCTCCCGGCGGCTCTCGGCCAGCCACTTCGCCGCCCGGGGCCGCTCACAGGCCTTTCTCAGCCACTGGATGCGCTCGGCGTTCGGCATCGTGTCCCGGACGAAGGAGAGCTTGCGTGCTGATTCCAGCACGACACACAGTGCCTCCCGTCCGATGAGGTCGTCATACTCTCCGGGCGTCGGGGCATGGCGGCGCACCACGTCGTCGAACTCCGCCCGCCGG
Source organism: Faecalibacterium butyricigenerans (assembly GCF_020687345.1). Lineage (NCBI taxonomy): Bacteria > Bacillati > Bacillota > Clostridia > Eubacteriales > Oscillospiraceae > Faecalibacterium > Faecalibacterium butyricigenerans. Next base: position 111,399 of record NZ_JAJEQL010000003.1, on the reverse strand, counting down.
GCCGCGGCTTCGTCGCCGAAGTAGGCCTTCTGGAAGCTGGTCATGGTGGAGGAAGGGCGGATATTATAGATGTAATAGGCGCTGCGGAGATAGACGATTCGCCGGAAAGGCGCGTCCAACAGCTGGGTCAAAAAGTGGGCGTCCTCACCCACCCGCAGCGAGGTGAAGCGGATGCTGTATTTTTGCAGGTAGTCCCGGCGGCACATCCGCACCCAAGGTACGGACTCATATTTCGCCTTGCGGAAGTTCTGCCAGAACTCCTCGTAGGTGTACGCGCCGCTGAGGGCGGGCAGATTCGGCCCGCTGCGCTGCTGGGCGTTTCCCTCGCCGTCGAGGAGCTGCTTGTAGTAGCCGTAGCAGACGATGTCAGCGTCCGCCTCCCGGGCGGCGCGGAGGGCGTCTTCCAGCAGATTCGGCAGCACCTCGTCGTCCGAGTCCACATAGCAGATGTACTCGCCCTGCGCGTGGTCGAGGCCGAGGTCGCGGGCCGACCCTTGGCCACCGTTTTCCTTATGCAGCACATGGATGCGGGTGTCCTTGGCCGCAAGCTCGTCGCAGAGCGGTCCCGAGCCGTCGGTGCTGCCGTCGTCCACCAGCCAAACCTCGAAGTCCTGCCACGTCTGGGCCTGTAGGGATGCCACACAGCAGGGCAGCAGCGTTTTAATGTTGTATACCGGGATAATGACCGAAACGTCAGGCATAGCGGACTCCTTATCTCTTCTCGTACACCTTCAGAAAGCGGTCGGCGAGGGCGTCCCATGTATTCTCATGGATGACCGTCTCATAGGCTGCCTGCTCCATCCGAGCCTTTTTCGCCGGGTCGGCGGCGACGTCCAGCAGGGCCTCTGCCCAGCGGGCCGGGTCCGATTTTTCCAGCACGATGCCGTTCTCGCTGCTGCGCAGCAGCATATCCGCGCCGCCGTTGGGGGTGGTCAGCACCACCCGGCGGAAGAACATGGCCTCTAGCAGCACCATGCCGAAGATCTCGTACTCCGTCGGCAGCAGGAAGAAGTCTGCCTGCTGGTAGACCCCCTTCATCTGGTACTGCGGGGCTTTTTTCTGCCAGAAGACCCAGTCCGTCAGCCCCTTTTCCCCAATGGCCGCTTTCACGCTGTCCCGATACGCCTCGTCCCCGTCGCCGATGAGGTAGAGGCAGGCGTCGGGGTCGCTTTTCCGCACCTCGGCCAGCACATCCAGCAGGAAGAAGGGGTCGCGGCGCGGCTCGATACGGCCGATGTAGAGCAGCTTCAGGCCCTTTTTCTGGGCGCGCATCTTCCCTTCCAGCTCGGTCTGCCCGGCGTCCGGACGGTCGTGTAGAAGCTCGGCGTCGATGCCGACGCCCACCGTCGTCACCTGCTCCGGCGAGAGCCGTTTTTCCAGCAGGAACTTCCGGGCCAGCTCGCTCTTGGTCAGAAACCGGGTGCCCCGGCGGCGGTAGCGCCCCACGAAAAAGGCGTCGAACACCCTGCACATCCGGTTATAGTTCTTGTTGAAGGGCGAATAGTAGGGGCCGTGGTAGATGACCGTCTTTTCGGGGTACTTCCCGGCCAGATGCCATGAGAACATCTGATTGTACTCGGCGGTCTGTAAAACATCGTACTGAGCAAAAAGTGCATCCTGCCCGCTGAACCAGACATTCTTGAGCAGGACTTTCCCGTGGCGGTAGAAGACCCGGATGGGCTTGCCGCCCTCTGCCTCCACCTCCACGGTCATCTCATCCCCGTCGGTCCAGAACAGGATGTCGGTAGAGTGGCCCCGCTTGACCAGCGCTTTGGCCAGCCCCACCTCCTGAATGTTGTAGGTGTTCTTGGTCACGTCCAGCAGGCTGGGCCACGGACGAATGATGAGTATCTTCATCGGCTTCTCCCTCACTGTCTGAGCTGGCTTGCAAGATCGGCGTCCACGATCTCCTCGCCGGACTTATGGCGCAGCTGCTCCTGCGAGGCGGCGCTCAGGCCGTTGTTTACCACACAGTTGAGGTCGCAGGTGGAGCAGCGGTCCAGCTCCTCCTTCGTCACCCTGCCGTCGCGGTAGTCGCGGCAGACCTTCAGCTCGTACATACTGTAGGGGGTCTTGGTGAAGAGGGCCTTGAGCTTATGGGTCAGCACCCAGAAGCCCGGCTTCCAGATGTACTTGTGCATGGCGGGCGAGACCGAACCGATCATCCAGCAGGCGCGGTCGCAGTGGCGCACCTTGGCGCGGACCGCGTCGGCCTCGGGGCTGCTCCACAGCTCCTCCCAGCTCTGGGTGTTCAGGTTGCCCATGACCTCCTTGTCCTTGGTGCCGTTGCAGGGCATGACGTCGCCGTAAGGGTCGATGAAGAAGGTGTCGAAGCTCATATCACAGGGCAGCAGACGCTTCTGGCCGTAAAGATAGTTGATAAGTCCATGGTTGAAGTAGGCGCGGAACCACTTCTTGGGCGAATTGCTCCGCAGCAGCTCGTTGATGAGGGCCTCGAAGTTCTTGGCCACCATCGGGCGGTCGTGGATGATGTTCTTGGCCTCCACGAAATAGAAGCTGTTGTGCAGGGTGGCGGTGGCAAACTCCATCCCCATCTCATCCGACAGGCGGTAGAGGGGCACGAGGTCGGGGGCGTTCTTGTCCTGCACGGTCATGCCGAAGCCCACGTCCTTCATCCCCATCTCCCGGAGCTTTTTCAGGGTGGTGTAGCCGCGGTTGTAGCCGTCGGCGAGGCCGCGGATCTCATTGTTGGTCTGCTCGAGGCCCTCGATGGAGATGCGGATACCGATGTCCGGGAACTCCCTGCACAGGTCGAGGATGCGGTCGGTGAAGAAGCCGTTGGTGGAGATGACGATGCGGTCCGACTTCTTCCGCAGCTCCCGCACGATGTCCTTCAGGTCGGTGCGGATGAACGGCTCGCCGCCGGTGATGTTCGTAAAGTACATGGGCGGCAGCTTGCGGATGGTCTCGAGGCTGATCTCTTCCTCGGGCTTCGAGGGGGCCTTGTAGCGGTTGCACATGGTGCAGCGCGCGTTGCAGCGATAGGTGACGATAACGGTTCCGTTCAGTTTCTTGGTTGCCATGATTCCTTCTCCTCCATATTACCCTTGGTACAGGCGCATCAGCTTTTCCGCATACGCCTCCACGGTGTCGAAGCGGGTCTTGCCGCAGGCCTTTGTGTAGGCGTCCAGTCTGGCGCGGTCGCCCCAGAGTGCTCTTATCTTTCCGGCCAGCGCATCGGCGTTCCCGCTCTCGAACAGCTCGCCGTTCTCCCCTGCGTCGATCAGCTCCGGGATGCCGCCGATGTCAGCGCCCAGCACCGGCGTGCCGTACATCAGCGATTCCATCACCGAGAAGGGGCAGTTATCGTAGCATTCCGAAGGGCAGAGCGTCAACCTTGCCCCGGCGATGAGCTTTTGGAGCGCCTCGCCCGACTGGAAGCCCACATTTTTCAGGTTCGGGATACCGGCCAGTTTCCCTTCCAGCGGGCCGCTGCCCGCCGCCACAAAGGAGATGTCCGGCAGAGCTTTACAGGCTTTTGCAAAGGTTTCGACGCCCTTTTCTTTGGAAAAACGACCAAAGTAGAGCACATAATCCTGCTTTTCCACATCCGGCGCCTTTTTTGTGGAAATAAAGTTGTGCAGGGCCACCGTTTTGCCCCGCAGGTCAGGGTTGGTATCCAGCTTCTTTTTCAAAAATGCCGAACAGCAGATGATGACGTCCAGTTTACGGTAAACTTTTTTCCACTTCCAAAACGTCGCTTCTGCACATCCGATGATAGAACGCGCCCGGGAGCCGTGAATGCACCGATGCTTGATGCAGTTTACATAATGTCCACCCAGACACTCTTCACACGGGTGTCCTTCTATCCCCTGATAACACAGATGATCCGGGCAGACCAACTGATGGTCGTGGGCGGTGTAGAGGATGCGGCAGGACTGTCCGCTCTTCCGCCGCCACTTGTCCGCCTCAAGGAGGACGCTGGGCGTCAACTGATAGTTGAAATTGTTGAGATGGATAACATCTGGTCGAAAATCATCCAGCACCAGCCGCAGCTTCTGCCGGGCCTCGGAGGAATAAATGGTCTTGAGCGGGTATGTAAGCTTCGCCAGCCTGCTTCCGCTGTGGAAATCCATGCTGCTGGTGTAGGCCTCCACCCGGTTGCCCACACAGCGGCCCTCGTGCTCCATCCCGAAATACTGCACCTCGTGGCCCATCTTTTCCAGTTGCTGCCCTAACCCAAACATATATGTCTCTGAGCCGCCGTTGGGGTAGAGGAATTTGTTTATCATCAGTATTTTCATTTTATCCGCTCCTCACTATTACATACAGATATGAAAATCGCTCTTTGCCTTTTCCTGCACTTTCCACTTGTTGTTCCCCTTCTGCCGGTGTCCCTCTTGTACCGCCTTCAGCGGCTGCATCTCCGAATCCAGCAAATCGCTATTCTCCGACACCTCGAGACACCACTCCATGATGGCCATACGGTAAAGTACATTGATGGCGTAATAAAACAGGGTGTTATCCGTCAGATAAGTTCCGAACACATACAGGTTCATGGACATCAGCGCATAAGCCGGTATCTCCGTGTAGCGCTCTTCTACTCGATGGATACGGAAAGCCAGTTCAAAAAGTATCCATATCCACCAGCACCAGAACCCGACCTCGATATACGTTTCCATATACACATTATGCAATGCCGTCACTGCAAGATGGTAACTGGGGTCTTCAGTACAGTAGGTATAAATAAATCGGATACCCCTTCCTATATAAGTAGGCACTAGCTCAAAGAAGTCGCTGAAGTAAGTATAAATTATATCCCGGTACATCAGATTGATTTCCAGTTCATTTGCCAGTTTCACAAAGTTGCCGGACTTTATAAACCAAAGATAAAAAAAGATACCTCCGCCTGTCGCCAGCGCCACAATATTGGCCAGTGCCCGGAGATGTTTCGGCTTCCACAGACAAAGAACTATATATAACATTGCCGCACCGACTACAGCAGGGACCGCAATACGTTTGAAGCCCATTGTAAAAAACAGCCAGCTCACCAAAAGGCAGAACACCTGTTTCTTCACATTCTTTTCTTTATGGATTATATAGTAGAGTGCACAGACACCCCAGCCATAGACCATATCGTGCAGCTCCATCGCACGCATTGCTCTACCGGTATCGTCCGCAAAGGTGACGAGCAGACGGATGTATTCCGAGATGAAAGTCCCGATGCTTGCCCAAGCTATAACTTCCAGCGCCACAAGCATATTCGCCAACGCCATACCTATCAGCGTCAGGAGCATGGCATTCCCACCGAACAGATAAACCGCCGCAGCTGCAAAAAGAATGTTTGTTACCATGTAAAAGATGTTCAGCGAACCGCGCAGAATGTAATCAAAAGTCTGCGATTCTGAAATCCAGATAGCTACTGACCACATCCAGAACATCAGGTACGGGAAAAAGAAGAGCGCAAGAAAGCGCATACAGAAGACGGCCCGGTTGAACATAGGCCGGATAAAAAACATCAGAAGAGCCCAGCCCGCCATCATCAGATTGATGCCGTATTTTAGGCCGACAGGCAGCCGATAGCAAGCGCAGTAGAAGCACAGCATTGCAAGCAGGATATAAAATGCTGCACTGGCTAATTTCAAGGGTTTGCTTTTAAAAACATCCATTTGTCTTCCTCGCCGTGGCTCAATTCACATCCACGACCACCAGTTCCGGCTGGTTGAAGATGCGCGGGAACGGCTCCGAATCGCCGAGGCCGCGGCTGATGACCACCTGTGACTCCCCCATCTGGTTGACCCCGCTGGTGTATTTGGGCAGAAAACCCTGACTGGTAGACCAGAGGCCTTGACTGCCGATGCGCACCTGTCCGCCGTGGGCGTGGCCGCTGAGCACAAGGTCGAACTGGTACAGCTCCAGCGATGTGTCCAGAACCTCCGGGCAGTGGCAGATGAGGATGGTGCAGACGTCGTCCAGCTCGTTCGTCTCGCCGTTCATGGCGTCGGCCACTGCGCGGGAGTTTTCCCGTTCCAGCTGGGCGCGGGGCCACTCGAAAAAGCCGCCGATGCGCAGCTTCCTGCCCTTGAATTCCACGTCCTCATAGCTGCCGTTCAGCCAGTGGACGCCGGTGGCCTGAATGTCGTCAAAAAGGGCGTCGCTGCCGCCCGCATACCGTCCCCCCCACTCGTGGTTGCCGGGGGCATAGTATACCGGCGCAATGTCCACCAGCTGGTGCATCAGGTCGAGCACGACATGGTAATCGGTGTCCGTGTCGATGTTCATATCGCCCGCCACCGCGATGAGGTCCGGGGCAAGGTTCTGTATCTTCCGCACAAGGTCGGCGTTGTCTTCGCCGTACTCGTGGAGATGCAGGTCGGACAGCAGAACGATGCGCAGGTCTTCTACCGGCTTATCCACCGTGACCGAATAAAACGTCGTGATGAAGCTCTTATTCATCTGCAGATTGTACAGCAGGATGCCGCCCAGCACAAGCACGACGGCCAGCAGCCCTGCCAGAATTTTTTTACTCATCTTTCCCATAAATCACTCTCAGCTTTCGCTCTTCAGCGGCGACGACTCAGCCGCCTTCCTTGCATTTTCGGCCTCCTGACGGGCCTTTGCGTCCGCGCAGCGGCGGATGGCCAGCCGCAGCAGAGCGCGGATCTCGTAGGCGTCATCCTTCGCCGAGTTGGAGACGCCCACAAAGACGCAGGGGCCAAACACGGCCAGCTCGGTCTTGGCCAACAGATTGCTCAGGCGGTCGACGCAGTTCCTTGCCAAGTCGATGCTGCAATCTTCCAGCAGGACGATGAAGTGTCCCGCGCCGTTGTAGCCCACAAAGCCCAGCGTCCGGAAGACGTATTGCAGCTGGTCGCCCAGCGCCCGCAGCGCCTTGTCGCCGTCGTTGCGGCTCATCCCCGAGAGATCGACCTGAATGTGGATGACGGTGAACTGGCCGTTCAGACGAACGGTGCTGTAGCGGTCCACCATGGCGTCGCACCGCTCGCGGTTGGGCAGGCCGCTCTTTTTGTCCACATAGAGATAGTAGTCCACAAAATCGCCCAGACGTCCGAGGAAGATGGCGCAGAAGCAGCCCAGAAAGAGGAACAGTATCACCGACAGGGCCGCATAGAGCTTCAGGTTGAGCTTCGCGTTGACCACGATGCTGTTCTTCATCTTGATGTTGTCCGCGCCGTTGACCTGATTGAACTCCTCGACGGTCTCGATGGAAAGCTCATACAGGCTGGTGAATTTCTGCACCAGCTCGTCGATGCGGTCGCTGGCCCACAGGGCCTCGGCGCTGGCGGGGTCGGTGTTCCGGGTCACATCGGCGTAGGCGTCCAGGATCTCCTGTGCCTTTCCCTGCGCGATGGCGGCGTCGATGCGCTCAGCGTGGAGGTCGGCGTAATGCCGGATAAGCTTATCGTAGGTGGTGGTGACATCGCCGGAGGGTTGGGTGGTGTAGTCCCGCACCACATCGGTGATGATCTGGGTCTCGCCGCCGTCGGCGTTCCGGTTGGCCGAATAGACCGCTGCGCCGTCCAGCGTCTTGTCGCCGAACTGGTCGATGATGTCCTTGGCCTCAGAGATGTTGTTGTTCAGGCTGTCGATCTGAAGCTGGTAGCGCAGGATGGCGTTCTTCTTGGTGTTGACCAGAAGGTTGTGGTCCCGCACCAGCTTATTGTTGATAACGTAGGCGTAAAGGTCGTTCAGGGCGTTCTGGGTCAGATATTCATACTCCGATACGAGGTCCGAGAAGGAATAGCCCGACTTCACGCTGTAAAAGCCGTATTTCTCTTCTGCCTTTTTTCGCAGAAAAGCCGCACTCTCGTTGGCGTTGTTGCGCAGGATCTCCACGCAATCAATATACTCGTAGTTCGCCACCGAGACGTTGCTGGCATTGTTCGGGAAAATATCCGCGTCCACATGGGTCTCGCTGTAGTACTGAAAGTAGTTCGTCAGCACCGAGTCCAGCACATTGCGGGCGTAGTCGGTGGCGTCCTTGCTGTCCACCGTGAAGGAGACCGCGTAGGTCGTAGGATAATACTCGTATTCGTCGCCGTTGGAAAGAGCCGTCTCCTTTTTGGTCTCTTCGTCCTCCGGGATGACCTCCTGCACCGAGATCCGGGGGCGGATGGACTCGGTGCTGGCCGTCAGGCCCAGATCCTGAATGGTCTTGTTGATGACCGATGCCGAGGTGATCTCGGAAGGGTCGATCCTTGTTCCGTCGGCGTTCAGGCCCTCGCTGACGTTGGGGCCTGCGTACTGGATAACGGCTGTGGCCGTGTACGACTGCCGCGACGAAATAAACTCATACACGCCCAGACAGCCCACTGCCGTGACGAGCATGATGACGAACCACCATTTTTTCAGGTAGCGCAGCAAATCAAAACTTTTCATTCTTCCTCCATCCTGTCCCAGAGACGGATATTATTCGTTCTCCATCCGCTGGCGCTGGCGCCGGACACACACTTGGACGACTGCGCCCAGATAGCAGACCGCACAGACCAGCGCGGCCAGCATCACGCTGCGTTTCACGTTATAGCGCTGCATGAAAGACCTCTGCGGCTCACTGAACATAAGATAGCTGTGGATGCGCTGGGCGTAGCAGTCGGCGTCCAGCTCCCGCGTCGCGCTCACGATGTCCGCGAGTTGCCGGGTGATGTTGTCCACCATGGCCTGTGCCATCTGCACCTCATGCGACTCGGTAGACTGTTCCAGCGCCGTGACCTTGGAGTTGTTGGTGGCGATGCTCTTCTGGGCCTCCACCGCCGAGCTGAGCAGCTCGTTGGCCTGCAGGGCCAGATCGTCGATGCCGATCTTGGTGCGGGACATATAGAACGCACCGTCGTTGTCATAGGTGGGGATGAGCACCGAGGAGACCATCTTGTTGTTGTAGTTGTCCAGAATGGTCATGTAGATCGCGCTCTTCTGGGAGTCACTCATCTCGTCCCACCGCAGGGTGCGGTTCAGCTCGTTGAGGTCGTCGATGCAGCGGAAATTGTTCTTGGCCACGCCTTTTTCCCAGATGTAGCTCTGGTATTCCCGGAGGGTATAGCCCTGCAGGTTCTGTACCTGTTTCTTGATGGCGCTGTAGCTCTGGCCGCTGGCGGAGAGATAGGAGCCGTCCTGATCGTTGCGCACCGTGAGGTAGTTGTTGACCCGGTCGATCATCATGCTGAAGTAGGAGCCGATCTCCTCGTAGTCCATGTCGCTGTAGTCATCGTCGATGTCCAGCGAGGTGGCGTTGACCCGGTAATCTGCGGTGAACCGCTTGAGGTATACTCGGCATATCTCATCGAGGAAGTCCTGCACCGTGATCTTCCCCCAGAGCGTCCACGGCAGCTTGACCGAGAGATAATAGGACGAGCTGATGTAATAATCGTCCTCCTTGGTCACGATCCGGCTGGTGGTGGGGCTGATGGAGATGCAGTCCGCGAGGTCGGCGGTCGTCAGGTCGTCCTGCAGGCCGGTGGCCTGTAAGATGGCCTCGAGATACTCCTGCGTCAGGAACTCCGACTCGCTGAAGCGTGCGCCGTTGGGCGTCTTGCCGGTGACACTCTCCTCGTAGTTCAGGGACATGGTGGTGCTGGCCCCAAAGCTCTTGACGGTGGTAAGTACAAACATGAACCCCAGCGTGCACACCACGCCCACGGCAAAGAGCCAGCGCACCTTCTGCACGAAGACCTCGAACAGAAGGCGGAAGGAGAGAAGGCTGTTGAGGAAGTCGTGAACGGACGAAAAGGCCGGTCTCCTCTTCAGGCGGTGCTTCCAATGTCTGCGGAAGCGTCCTCGCTTTTCCCGGGGGGCTTCTGTCTCCTCGGCTTCGCTGTCCTCTTCCGGCTCGTCGCCCTCTTCGACGATGTTCAGCTCTGCCCAAGCGGCGCTCTCCTGCTCAGGCGGACGCGCCGACCCAGAGCCGCGCCCCTGTCTCTCTTCCGGGCCGACTTTTCTCTCATGCTTCGGTTTTCTTCCCGCAGATCTCATTCGCAGTTTTCCTTTTCACTCTCTTTATGGTCACGCCCTGCTGACAGATGCGTATAATTCAACTATTATATAATACCGCAATTCGTTCTTAATTACAACTACTCCGGAATTTTTCACCTCCGTTCTGCCGCATTTCAGGGCATTTGCGGGGCCGCCGACTGTCTTATCGCTGAGCTTCATGACGCCGTCGATCAGGACATCGCCGCCGCAGTTGGAGAAGAAGGTGCCGAGAACGAGGAAGCAGCCGTCGGGAGCGCCGGGCAGCGGCAGCAGGCCCCCGAAAAAGAGTCCTGAAGCGCACAAAAAGCACCGGCTTTCTCACGAAAACCGGTGCTTTTTCTCATAGTTCTATTCTACGCCCGCGCAGGCAGAGGAAGAGCTCCTCAGCTGCGGTACTCGGCGGGCAGCTGGTCCATGCTCTGCCACTTGGCTATGGCCTCGTCCAGCTTCATGCCCTTGGCCACCGCGTCGCGGCGGCAGGCGTTGACGGCCTGGATCTCCTTCATCTTCTCGCCGGTCAGGGTGTAGCCCTTCATGGCGATGAGGGTGGCGGCCCAAGCCACCATCGGGATGATGCAGAACAGCACGATGACCACCCAGTTCATGCCGGGGGTGTAGGGGTCGTACTGGGTGGGCAGGCTTTCGAGGCCGATGAAGCTCACCGCGATGCCCACGACGGTAGCGGACAGGCTGGACACCAGCTTGTCCACGAGGCTGAACAGGGTGCCCATGATGCCGGGGATGTAGTTGCCGCTGCGGTAGGTCTCATAGTCCGAGCAGTCGGCGACCATCGGGATGGGCATATCGGCGGTGGCGTAGTATGCGCCGTAGCCGATGCCGAAGAAGGCGATGAAGAGGATGGTGTACAGGTTGATGGACAGGCCGTTCTCTCCCATGATGGACAGGGTGAAGGCGTCGCTGCGGCCCCAGAGCAGCAGCAGGACCAGCACGCCGATGTAGCAGATAAATGCCACGCTGACGTACTTCATCAGGCTGGCCTTCTGGCCCTCCTTCTGGCTGGTGCGGACGGTGAGCAGGAAGAAGGGCACGCTGAAGACATAGCCCAGCACCATCATGGGCAGGTAGAGGCCGTCGTAGTTGCCCATCATGCAGCCGTACAGCATACAGAGGACGGTGGTGTTGGTGGCGATGGAGAGGGCCAGCTTGCAGCCGGCACCCGCCACCATCAGGCGCTGCATGGGGTTGTTGTTCTTGATGATCTGAACGTACTCGTGCAGCTTGACCTTTTCGCTGGCCTCGCCGCCGATGCCGAAGTACTTGGGCTGGTCCTTCTCCCAGATGCCGACGATGGCCAGAATGGTGAGCAGGATAGAGATGACGATGCCCACAGGGGCCAGTGTGCGGAAGAAGCCTGCGGAGGCGTAGCCGCCCTCATAGTTCTTAGCGAGGATGGGGGCGAAGAACTGCATCGCGCCCATGCCCAGCAGGCTGCCCACGGTGTTGAAGATGGTAAAGAGGGGGCGCTGCTTGGGGTCGTTGGTCAGGACGGTCTGACCAGAGCGGGTGCAGCTGGTCTGGAAGGTATAGCCGATGACCCAGACCGCATACAGGGCCACAAAGGCGGCGTAGCGCAGGCCCATCGAGCTGGCGGGGATGAGAGGGGTCAAACAGTACAGCACGAGGATGCTGGCCGCCATGATGAGGTTGCCGATGACCATGAAGGGCCGGAACTTGCCAAATCTGCCGTTGGTGCGGTCCATCAACGCACCGATGATGGGGTCGGTAATGGCGTCGAACAGGCGCATTCCCGTGACCATGACCGAAGCGAAGATCATGGACAGGGCCAGCACCTTACTGCCGAAGGTGGCGATGTAGGAAAGCACCAGCACATAGTACACGTTCGTCGCGCCGTTGTTCAGCGGGAACAGCACCAGCTGGTAGGTCTTGGCGCGGTTCAGGCCCGACGCCTTTGCGGTTTGTTCACCCATTTGCGGTGTCTCCTTTTTTACAGAAAACGGCAGCCTGCCCGCCGATTTTGGGGGACAGGCTGCCGTTGGTCTTAACAGTTGCGGAACTCTGTGGGGGAATTACTTCTGGTTCGCTGCGGGAGCGGTATCGACCATACCCTTCTTGGCCTTGGACAGCTGCCATGCGCACAGGATGGTCAGGACGGCCATCACTGCGATGAGCGCATAGATGGCAGTCTGCCACCACGGGGTGACGGTCTTCAGGGTATCGGTGGAAGACCAGCCGTTCATGGCGTTGGAGTTGACCACGGTGTAGAGGATGTGGTGCATAGCGTTGCGCATCTGAGTGACGATGTAGGCATCGTTCTCATAGTTTGCAGCCTTGGTGGTGTGGATCTTGGGCGTCGGGCTGTCCCAGATGTCGGAGCCGGCGATCAGGCCGTCCACCAGATCCATGTACTGGCTGGAGCCGGAGTAGTCGGTGATGCACATGCCGCGCATCCCCAGCTCGCCGCGCAGGTAGCCGGTCAGCAGGTTGGCGTTCGTGCCGCACCAAGTAGCGCCCCAGCGGTTGAAGCCGGTCATGACACACCAAGCCCCACCGTCGGTGATGGCCTTGTCGGCGACTTCCAGATAGATCTCACGGGCGGTCTGCTCGTTGAGCCAGGTGTTGACGCCGCGGCGGCTGGTCTCGGAGTCGTTCAGGGCCACGTGCTTCAAGTAGACGTAGACGCCCTTGGACTGGATGCCCTGCACCTCAGCAGCGCAGATAGTGCCGGCCACGAACGGATCCTCGGAGTAGTACTCGAAGTTACGGCCGGAGTAAGCGGTGCGGTGCATATTGATGCCGGGGCCGTACAGGCCGGAGTAGCCCATTGCAAGGCAGTCCTCGCCGATGCAGCGGCCGACCTCGTTGATGAGGTCCGTGTTGAAAGTTGCGGCCATGACGTCCTCGGAGGTGTAGCACATTGCGGATGCACCGCCGGTCAGGGCAGCGGTCAGACCCTGCGGGCCGTTCTCGTCCTTGGTGGCCGTCTTGCCGATGGAGGCAGCAGCTGCGGTGTTGTGGAAGCCGAGGGTGATGGTCTGGACCATCTCGCTGTAGGTCAGCTGGTCGAGCAGGGTATCCCACTCGGGATCGTCGAAGCTCTTGCCGATCATGGAAGCGAGGGTCAGGCCGTTCTTTGCGCCCAGAGTGGGCATCTCGACGCTGTTGGCCTCAGAGCCGTCGTACTGGGTGAAAGCGAGGCTTGCAGCCAGATGCTCGTTGGCGGTCAGCTGTGCAGGAGCGGTGGGGAAGGTGCCGGTCCAGTCAGAGCGGCTCATCCAAGTGACACTGCCGGGAGCGTCGCTGCTCTTGTTGGGGTCGGACTCGTCAAACAGGTTGGTGATGGCAGTGCCGTTTGCGCTGGTGGCGAAGGTGGTGGTGTCGAGGGTGTCGTTGGTCCACTTCCAGACCAGAGACTCGTCGCCGTTCTCGGTCATGCGGCCGTTGGTGTTCTCGACGGTGTAGCCCTTGGCAGCCAGAATGTTGTTGACTGCGTTGTGGGAGTCGGTGGCAGCAGTGAAGTAGTAGTCACCGGCGTCCACGATGTAGGTCTTGGCGTTGTTTGCGTCGTAGGTGCGCAGCTCGCTCTTCGGGACAGTGATGGTCACATCCTCCGAAGCGCCGGGAGCCAGCACATCGGTCTTTGCAAAGCCGCACAGCTCTGCAGCGGCCTTCTCGATGCCGTTGGCCTTGTCGTAAGCGGTGTAGGGAGACTGGAAGTAGATCTGGACGGTCTCCTTGCCGGAGAAGGTCTTTCCGGTGTTGGTGACCTTCAGGGTGACGGTGAAGGCATCGTCAGACTCGGTCACATTGAAGTTGGAGTATGCGAAGGTGGTGTAGCTGTCGCCGTAGCCGAAGGGGTAAGCAACAGTGGTAGCCCAGTTGTAGTCGCCGGCCTTGGCGGTGCCCATGACGACGTCCTCGTAACGGGTCTCGAAGTAGCGGTAGCCCAGATAGATGCCTTCCTGATAGACGCTGTACATGCCCTGCACGTCAGCACCCTCGGTCAGCAGGTTGTACTCTGCTGCGTTGGGGTAAGCCTGGGTGTAGAAGTTGTACATGGCGGGGTTGGCCATGTTGTCGTACAGGTAGGTATCGACCAGAGAGCCGGAGGGGGTGACAGCGCCGGAGAGCAGCTGGCCCACGCCGTTGATACCGGTCTGGCCCACGTCACCGATCCACATTGCAGCGTCGATGCCGTAGTCCTCACCGCAGATCGCGGGGTTGAGGAAGTCCAGCTCGATGGCGTTGGAGCTGTTGATCAGGACGATGATGTTCTTAAAGGTGCCGTTGTCTTTCAGAGCCTTCAGGTTCTGGAGCAGCTCGATCTCCTCAGCGGACAGGGCGAGGTAGTTGCCGTCGCCCTCCTGACCGGAGATCCAGCTGTCGTTGGTGCCGTTGGCACCGCTGGGGAGGTCTGCGCCCTCGCCGCCGGAGCGGGAGAGGACCACGATGGCAGCGTCGCCGTACTCGGCAAAGCTGCTCTCAGCGCTGGACAGAGCGCTCCAGGGAGCCTCGTTGACCGCATACTGGGTGTTGGCTTCCAGCGTATCAGAGATGGAAGCAGGGGTCATGCGGCTGTACTTGCTCATCATGCTGTCGGACTTGTACAGGTCCCACAGGGTCTGGTTGATGGTGATGCCCTGAGCCTCCAGAGCATCCTTCAGGCTGGGGGCCTTGCTGGTATCGACCGAGCCGGAACCGGTGCCGCCGTACATCAGGTCCACGGAACCGTGGCCGAACAGGCTGACCTTAGCGCCGCTTGCCAGAGGCAGGGCGTTGTTCTCGTTCTTCAGCAGGGCAGCGCCCTCGGCCTCGACCGTCGCGCACAGTTCGGCCTCGTAAGCCTCACGCTCCTCATCGGAAGCAAAGCCCTTCTTGAAGTATTCGGTATCTCCGGTGGTTTCGCCCTTGATGATCTTGTAGGTAGATGCATTCAGGGCGACGTTGAGGGTGGTAGCGTACTGGTTTGCGATGATGTTGCCCACGATGGCAGCGACGGTCAGGATGGCCGTCAGACCGGTGAGAACAGACCACAGCCGTACTTTCGGTTTGGTGTTTTTCACGGATTCTCCTCCTTATTTTCTATACAACAACCGCCAACCGGCGGAATGTTTCACGGAACATTATCAGACCCAGTTTGCGCTCTTGGATTTGGTCTTGACCAGCTTGTAGCTGGGGTTCGGGGTGTCCACATGGCGGAAGGACGCGGTATCGATGCAGTCCCCGGCCACGGCCTTGACCTCGATGCTGCCGGTGAGCGGCACACGGAACCGGAAGACGTGCTCGCCCGTCTGCTCCGAGAGCTTCTTCCCGTTGCAGTAGAGGGCGACGGACTTCTGGTTGGAGTAGACCTTGACCTCGATCTCGCTCTCGGTGCGGTCAGTGAACCGCTTGGAGCAGATGTGGACGAAATTCTCTTCGCTCCACCATGCTTTATAAAGGTAGAAGCTGTCCTTCTTGGTCTTCCGGTCGAAGGTGACGAGGCCCTTGTGGTTCATGCCCGGCTCACCGCCCTGATCGCGGGCGTCGGCTGCAAAGTCGAACATATTCCAGACGTGGGTGGCCCACATCCACTTATGCCGGTCGAAGCAGCGGAGCATATATTCGTGGTAGACGGCCTGATACTCCTCGGTGTGATCGCCGCGGCGGGGCTTCGCGCTGTGGAGGTTCGGCATACCCTCGGCACCGTACTCGGAGAAGCCCAGCGGACGGTTGGGGTAGACCAGATGGAAGAAGTCCATCCACAGGTCGTTCAGGAACAGGCCCGGCACATACCAGCCGAGGTAGAGGTTCCAGCTGACGAGGTCGGTGATGTGGGCCACTGGGTTGAAGGGACCGCACATGGCATAGCAGGCCAGCGTGGTCAGGCGGGTGGGGTCCATCTTGTGGCACAGGTCGTTCAGCTCCCGGTGATTGTCGAGCATATCGGCCTTGTCCTTGGTGGAGATGGTGATCTCATTGGAGACGCCCCAGCAGACGATGCAGGGGTGGTTGTAGTTCTGGCAGATCAGCTCTTTCATCTGGCTGATGGTGTTGGCACGGCCATTGGGCAGATGCTCGGAAATATAGGGGATCTCCGCCCAGACCACCATGCCGTACTGGTCACAGAGGTCGTAGAAATACTGGTCGTGCTGGTAGTGGGCCAGCCGGACGGTGTTCGCACCCAGCTCCCGGATGAGGGCCATATCCTCGTCGTGCATCGCGCGGGTGATGGCGTTGCCCACGCCCTTGCGGTCCTGATGGCGGGAGACGCCGTGGAGCGGGTAGGGACGGCCATTGAGGAAGAAGCCGTTCTTGGCGTCCACCGAGAAGGTGCGCAGGCCTACGCGGGTGGACACCTCATCCACCACCCTGCCGTCCCGGCTCAGGCGGACGACGCAGGTGTAGAGGTAGGGGTCCTTCACGCCGTCCCAGAGGTGGGGCGTCTCGAGGTGGAGCTTGGCGTCTGCACCCTCGGCGGTGGCGACAATGTTTCCGGCCGCATCCAGCAGCTCAACGGAGAGGACGCCCTCGCCCTCGACCAAGGTCTCGACCCGGATGTCGGCCTTGCCGTCCTTGAGGGCCGGGGTGATCTTCACGCCGGTGTCGCCGAAGTGGCCCAGCGCGATGTGGTCTTTCGGGACCACCATCAGGCTGACGTCGCGGTAGATGCCGCCGTAGAAGGTAAAGTCAGCCTTCTGGGGGTAGATGCGGTCGTTGATGCTGTTGTCCACCTCGACGGTAAGACGGTTATCCTTTTCCAGCAGCTCAGAGATGTGGACACGGAAGGTGGAGTAGCCGCCGTCGTGGGCGCAGATGGTCCTGCCGTTCAGCAGGACCTTGGCGCTGGAGTTGACGCCCTCAAACTGGAGCCAGACCTGCTGCGAAGCCGCGTCGAACGCCGGGGCGGCGAAGGCGGTGCTGTAGGTGCAGGTGCCGCGCCAGTAGTCGTTGCCGCCGTCCTGACCGTCCTTCGCGTTCCATGTGTGGGGCAGCACGACGGCTGCCGTGGAGCCGTCCGGCCCGGTGAACTGCCAGTTCTGCATAAGCTTGGCAATGCTTCGCATTCGTTTTCCTCCCGTGTGTATCGTGGTGTTTTCTCTGTTGTGCGGTCGTTTTTTGATTTCGCTATTATTTTATCAAAGACTCTTTCTTTCGCAAGAGCGTTGCGATAATCGGTCGGATGGCGGGGATATTCGGTTTTGCGCTGCCAAATCAAAACTAATATATTTGTGCATCTCTCACAAATAGATGGATACAACAGTTCAACACGAAACTTTGCGGCAGAACAAAAAAAGCCTCTCCCTTTGGGAGAGGTGTCAATGCCCTGCATTGACGGAGAGGGCAAGCCTGTTATAAAAGAGTCTCCATACAGCGATGAGCAGGGCCTTTCGCAGATGGAGAGCATATCGCTGCGCTCTATGCTCATGGTCAGCGGCCTTGCCCTCTCAGTCTCGCATTCGCTCGCCAGCTCTCCCAAAGGGAGAGCCTTTACGAGTGGATGGTCGGAAAAATGATCTTCACCGCAAAGAAGCCGTTCTGGCTCTCGGTGGTCAGAGTACCTTTATATTTCTGGACGATGCGGTTCGTCACTTTGACGGCGTAGTGGGTGGCGCGGGTGTCAGCGGCCTCCGGCGGACGGTCGGGGCTGATGACGTTCACCACCACGAAGCTCTGACGGGTGCAGACCAGCAGGTCGATGCAGCGGCGCTCCGGCTCGGGCACCTGCACGGCGCTCTCGATGGCGTGGTCGAGCATATTGGCAAAGAGGGCGTAGAGGTCGCTGGCTTCAAAAAAGCCCAGACAGCTGCCGTCCGTCACCGCATTGAGCTGGATGCGGCGGGATTCGCAGAGCAGCGATTTTTCGGTGAGCACCACGTCCAGCACCTCGTTGCCGGTGTTGCGGCTGGCGTCGTAGAGCTGTGCCGCCTTCTCGGCCTCGTCGATGTGGGCCTTCAGCTCCGGGTCGGGCGGGTCGGACGCCGCGCCCGACATCTGGCGGAGGGCGGCGATCTGAAGCTTCAGCTCATGGCAGCGCTTGTTGATGATCTGGACGTTCTGCCGCGCCACCTGATACTGCTCCCGCTGGCGCTCATATAAAAGGTTGAGGGTGTCCATCTCCTTCTGCATGGCCGATTTCTTGAACACCTCGGTCTGGAAGTAGAGCAGGGTCAGGAAGTAGAACTGTCCGATGAGCACCGTGCCCGCAAGGCTGGCGGGCATCTCGAACATCTCTCTGCTGCTCAGCAGCGCAGCTTGGAACATGAAGAGGATGCCGATGAAAAAGGCGCTGGTCAGCTGGCGCGGGCCGATGTGGTACTCTCCTTTATAAGACATCTTCCGGGAGAGGGCGTTACAGATGACAAAATAAAAGACCGCACCTGTGGTGAGCTGGGCCAGCCGGACCGGAAGCCCATCGATGTCGAGGGGGGTGCCGCGGCACTCAAAGAACACCTCCGCCAGCCGCCAGCCCTCATAGGCCGTCTGGGAGGTGAGCAGGCTCCACACCGCGCAGTAGAGTGCCCCCTTCCGGTCGATCTCGACGCAGGCGTAGATCATCATGCCCAGCAGGACGAAGAAGGACACATAGAGCGCCAGCAGCGAGAATTGAAGCTCGTGGAGGTTGGTGCTCTGGGCCGAAGGATCCAGCACATAGGTCAGGCCCATCAGCGGCAGCAGCATCCCCAGTGCACGGAGGCGGAAGCCGGGCCGGTGTTTGAGCGGCAGACAGAAGGCCAGCGCCGCACCCCAGCGCAACAGCGCCCGGAAGATGACATGGTGGAAAACGATGCTCACAGCACACCTCCGATGTAGGACGCCACCGCCGTGAGGAAGGCCGCGCGCTGGCGGCGGCTGATCTCCAAGCGGTCGGTGTTGACGTGGACGAAGTCGTTCTCCACGGCCTTGACGTATTGCAGGTTGACCAGATAGCACTGGTTGCAGCGGGAGAAATGGTACTGTGCCAGCTGCTTTTCGGCGCTGGCGAGGCTGGCCCGGACCGAAAACTCCCCTTTTGCAGTGTGATACCAGAGCAGCCGGTCACGGGTCTCCAGATAATAGATGTCGTTGGTGGAGAGCACCTGCATTCCGCCGCCTGCCAGCTGCAAAACGACCTGCCCGCCCCGGCGGCGCTCCACCCGCTGGACGGCCCGGGAGAGCTTGGTGCAGAACTGGTAGTAGTTCACCGGCTTGAGCACATAGTCCAGCGCATCCACCTCATAGCCCTTGATGGCGTACTGCGCCATGTTGGTCACGAACACCAGCACGGCATCCCCGTCCACGGCCCGTATCTTTTCCGCCGCGCCGAAGCCGTCCAGCCCTGGCATCTCCACGTCCATAAAGATGATGTCCCAGCCCGGCTCGTAATGGGCCGCGATGACCGCCCCGTCCTCGATGGGCACGGCCTCCACCTGCAGGCTGTTTTCGGCGGCGTACTTCCGGATGAACCGGCACAGCTCATCCCGCACCTCCTGCTGGTCTTCGACAACCGCGATCTTCAGCATCCCGCAGCCTCCTTTTCCCCGTTCTGACTCATTTTTATCGCAATTTTCAAAAGCAGTGCCTATCAAAACGGCATATTTGCGATATGCAGTTTGCGGATGTTGCTTGTGCATTCAAAACGCAAACTGCTATTCACTACTTTTTATTGAAACATACTTTCGGGCGAAATGCAACGGAGAAGACGCAAAAAGCCCCCGGCTTCTGAAAACAGAGACCGGGGGCTTGTCATGCAATGGTAGCGCAGCTGCGTTTTTATTAGCCGCCCAGAACAGCGGGCAGGAATTCCGCCAATCCAGGGATAGTGAAGGTCAGAATCGCCATGAGTGCCACCGTGCCGATGACGTACAGCGTATCGGGAAAAGCCTCGTCCACCTTCATGCCCAGCACACGGCAGGAGGTAAACAGGTTGACCGACAGCGGCGGGGTCAGGCTGCCGACCATCAGGGTCATCAGCAGGGCGATGCCGAAGTGGAGCGGAGTCAGGCCGACCGATACCGCGATGGGCAACAGGATGGGGGTGGTCAGGATGATGATGCAGACCGTCTCCATGAACATACCAAGGATCATCAGCAGCAGGAAGATGAAGGCGAGGATAAGGAACTTGGAGTCGGTGATGCTCATCAGCCAGCTTGCAAACATCTGGGGCACCTTCTGAGTGGACATGAGCCAGCCGAAGGGAGAAGCGACGGAGATGATGAGCATGATGACGCCGGTGGAAACGACAGCGTCAGCAGACACCTTGAAGAAGTCCTTCAGGGTCAGCTCGCGGTAGACGAACACGGCGAGGAACAGCGCGTAGACCACAGCCACGACAGCGGCCTCGGTAGCGGTGCACAGACCGGAAAAGACGCCGCCCAGAATGGCCACGGGCATCAGCAGGGGCAGCAGAGCATCCAGAATGATCTTCATGCGCTCATTGACGGTGTACTCGTGGGGGTCCTTGTTCTCCTTCTTCTGCCGACGGACAGCGAAGAAGCTATTCAGGGCGATGAGGGCGATGATGGTCAACAGGCCGGGGGCCACGCCGCCGAGGAACATATCGCCCACGGAGACGCTGGCCGACTGGGCGTAGACCACCATGACGATGCTGGGCGGGATGATGCAGGCCATCGTGCCGCCGGCTGCGATAAGGCCGGCCGTCAGGCCCTTGGGATACCCCTCCTCCAGCATGGAGGGGCCGATGATCTTGCCGATGGCGGCAGCAGAGGCGACACCGGAACCGGAAACGGCACCGAAGAAGCCGCAGGCAGCCATAGCCGTTGCACCCAGACCACCGGGGAATTTACGAAGCAGCATATTCGCCAGCTTTATCAATCGCGGTGTACTGCCGTAGACCATCAAGGCACCGGCAAAGATGAACATGGGCATCGCCAGCATGTTAAAGCTCTTTGCGCCGCTGACCATGCGCTGCAGCAGAATGTCCATCGAGGGGCCGCCGTTGACGCAGAGCAGAGTCATGCAGCTGATGCCGATGGAGAATGCGACCGGCACGCCGATGAGGAGGCAGACCGCCAGCGCAACAAACATCAGGATCAATCCAGTATTCATCGATTCAATTCCTCCTCTTCCTTAGAGGTATCCCTGCCCATCAGCTTCATCAGGTGCAGAATGGCCCAAACCACATAGAAGACGATCATCAGCACGCAGCCCAGCAGGATGGCCAGATAATTGATACCCTGAGGCAGACGGAGGGCGGGGGTCTGCATGGACCAGCTGGTCAGCATCTGCTTATAGGCAATGGTGGACACGATGACAAGGAACACGATGCAGATGACGTCGTCGAGCAGTTCGAAAGCGTTATACACCGGGGTCGGGAGCTTGCGGATAAAGAAATCGATGCGAGTATTGCCGTTGTTGATGGTAGCCATTGCCGCGCCCAGATAGGTGATGAAAACCATCGCCATGCTGGCCACTTCCTCCACCCAAGTAAATGAGTGGTCAAAGAAGTTGCGGTTGATGACCTGCATGAACACGATGACCACCAGCAGGCAGATGGAGACGCAGCTGATGAGCCGCAGCAGGAATTTGATGGTATCGAGAAGCTTCTTTGCCAAAGTCTATTCCTTCCTTTCTCTCGGAGGCCGACAGGCTCTTATCTTTACTTATTAAAAGAGGTGGCCAAGTCGATCCAGCTCTGGCCGTCGGCGTACTGAGAGGCGTAATCGGCCCATACGCCGTCCATTTTGGCCTGGAAGGCGGCCTTATCGACCTCGTTGACCTCCATGCCTGCTTCCTTCAGCAGGTCGAGGTACTTGTTTTCATCGTTCTCTTCCAGATCGATCTCACGGGCGTTCTTGGCCTCTTCCATCAAGATTTCCTGATACTCGGTGGGCAGGCTGTTGAACCAGTCCATATTGCAGACGAAAGGAGCGGCGTCATACATGTGGCCGGTGAGGGACAGGTATTTCTGCACGTCCTGAAGAGAAGAAGAGTAGATGTTGGACAGCGGGTTCTCCTGACCATCGATGGTGCCGTTCTGCAGGCCGGTGTAAACATCAGAGAAGGCCATGATGACGATGGAAGCGTCCAGTGCGTCGTACATGGCGACCTTCATGCTGTTCTCGTTGGTGCGGAACTTGATTCCCTTCAGATCCTCGGGCTTTTCCAGCGGGCGGGTGTTGTTGGTCATGTGACGGTAGCCGCTCTCCCAGATGGACAGGACCTTGAATCCCATGGGCTCAATGAGCTTCTCGGCGAACTGAGCGCCGAAATCGCCGCCCCATGCATTACGAGCATTGTCCAGACTGGTAAACAGGAAGGGCAACAGGGCCACGTTGACCTCTGCGTTGATGCCCTCGAAGTTTGCAGCACCCATCTGCATGCAGGCCTCTGTGGAACCGCCACGCACCTGCTCAATCAGGTCGCTCTCACCGCCCAACGCGCTATCAGTGTAGATCTCGACCTGAATGCCGCCGTTAGTGCGCTCCTCAACAGCCTTTTCAAAGCTCTGCAGCGCGACGATGGAGGGGTGAGATGCACTCATGACCGAGCCGATATTCATCGTATAAGTAGTGCCGGGAGCTGCCGCTGCGGCAGTCGATGCTGCGCCGGAGACAGCAGCGCTGGTGGAAGAAGAACCGCCGCAGGCTGCCAGAGCGCCTGCCATTGTTGCAGAGCCAAGAACCTTCAGGAAATTTCTGCGAGAGATTTTCATAATCGATGTCCTCCTAAATTTTCTTATTCCTTTTTGAACCTGCGGAGTCTTTCTCAACAGGTCGGGTTCAGTGTATTTGCTGCGCGCAGGCTATATCTCGCTCTAAAATTTTAAATTTTTAGGTAAATATTAGAGCGAAAAGACCCTTTTCTATTCAGGTCTCCTGCATTTGATCCAAAAATAAAAATCAATCTGTATCAAACTTCGTATTTTGCTTTCAGCGCCTTGATACGGGCAGCCTTGGCACGGCATTCGTCATCGGTGGCGTAGTCGTCGGTGGCGCGGGCGATGTGGCGGGTGACTGCATTGATGAAGCGGGCAGAGTCTGCAGCCGCGATAGCATCCACGATGGCCTGATGCTCCATGAGGTTGCACTCCAGTGTACTCAGCTTGAGCGGAGTATGGTTGACACCGAGATAGGCCAGAAATGTGATGCGGTTGGTCCCAAGGTCTTGGTGCATTTTGACCACACGGGCGTTGCCGCAGTAAAGCATATAGCAGCGATGAAACCGCACCTCATTTGCGACCCAATCGGCGTTGAAGTGTTCGCCGCGCTCCGCCACCAAACGGCGGGTCGTTGCCATCACTTCCTTCAGCTCCTTCACCAGCTCAGGGTGTCCTTTTGACATCTCAATAATCGCATCTGCGTAAAAAATCTCGCACATCATGCGAGCTTCCAGCGCATCCAGCAGTTCGGCGTTCGTGTAGGTACGCACCACCATGCTACGGCGGGGCAGCGCCTCCACATAGCCCTCGGAGATGAGACGGTTCAATGCATCCTTCACTGGCGTATGGCTCACACCAAATTCCTCGGACAGTTCCCGGACGATAAGCTTCTTGCCGGCCTCATACTTGCCGGTATAAATATTCTGCCGGATCTTGTCTGCCACCACATCTACTAAAGAGGTATTGACCAGCAGGCTGAGATCCGTAACGCACTCGATGTTCTGTACTGTGTTCATGAAACTTCCCCAAATTTACCTAAAGATTTTGCTGGCCTTATCATATCACACTTTCGCGCAGTGGCACAAGATGTCTTTTTCACAAGAAAATCGAAAATTTCTTGTGGATATTGCCAATCCGACGGCCTCCTTCGCGTCGTTTTGTGCAAATCGCTTCGAGAAAGGCCACCATTTTGAGCGTTTTGCCGCTTGCGTTTTGTCCTGCAACTTGCTACAATCAATTCAGGATTTACCTAAAAATTTTTGCTTCCATTTCACGTTTCATTGCCGGGCCTCCCGTCCGGCCCTATCCTGTGCCTTTTCTGTCTTGTACTCGCGCGCGGCGCGTCTTTTATGGTATAGTATAGAAGGGCACCGAAAAAGAAAGAGGCTACTTTTATGAACCATACTGGCTCTGTACAGCTTTTTCTTGATACCTGCCACCTCATCCACGCCAAGGGGCTGGTCAGCGGCTCCGGCGGCAACATCAGCCTGCGCTGCGACGACGGCATACTCATCACCCCCTCCGGCCGGAGCTTGGAATCCTTAAAGGAAGAAGACCTCGTCCTGCTGCAGATGGACGGAAGCTACACCTGCCCCAACGGTGGCATCCCGTCGAAAGAGTGGCGGATGCATCTGGCCTGCTACCGCGCCCGCCCGGACGTCTCGGCCCTCGTCCATGTCCACAGCAGCAATGCTGTAGCCGTTTCCTGTATGAAGAATGCAGACTCCTCCTGCGCTATCCCGGTGTATACCCCCGGCTACAGCATGCGCGTGGGCGAGCTGCCCATCCTTCCTTATATGACGCCCGGTTCGGTAGAACTGTGCGACCACGTCTTCCCTCTCATCGCAGAGCGCAACTCGGTGCTTCTGGCAAATCACGGTCCTTTGGCCGTGGGCCGCAGCATGGAGGAGGCGCTGAACATCATCGAGGAGATTGAGGACGAGGCGAAGCTTTTCCTGCTTCTGGGTGACCGTGGCATCGCTATGACGAAAGCACAGCAGGATGCTCTGCCCTCCCACGGACTGCGCTTTTGATTGGTAAAGGAGGAGAGCCACGGATATGACTCAAAACGAAACATTGCTGCTGGGCATCGACATTGGCACTACCGGCACGAAATGTGCGATCTATGACCTGAAGGGTGAGCTTGTCGCCCACGCCTATCAGGAGTACTCCATGATACACCCTCAGCCGTCCTGGACCGAGCAGGATCCCCATCGCTGGTGGAACGCCGTCCAGACGAATCTGCACAACTGCTTTGAGCAGCAGGGCATCGACAGCAGCCGCATCGCCTCCATCGGCCTGAGCTGCACCAACGCCATGACGCTGGTGGACGAGGCAGGCGAGCCGGTGTACAACGCCATCGGCCACCATGACAAGCGCGCCGACCCGCAGGTGGCGTGGCTGCGTGAGCGTGTCGGTGAGGATCTCGTCCTCCGCGTTACGGCGAACAAACTGGACAAGGGCTCGTTCTGTCTGCCCTCCCTGCGCTGGCTCATCGACAACCGCCCCGAGTTGGTGGCTCGGGCGTATAAAATGCTGATGCCCAGCGGCTACATCATCCAGAAGCTCACCGGAAAGTTCTCCATGAACCGCCCCCGGATGAGCCTCACCTCGCTGTCCGACATCCGCACCGGCGAGTGGAGCCGCGAGATCGCCAAAAAGGCGGAGATTCCCTTCTCGCTGCTGCCTACCCCTTACGACCCCTGCGACATCGTGGGCGGCGTCACCGAGGAGGCTGCCCACATCACCGGATTAAAAGCCGGTACACCGGTGTCTGCCGGTTGTCTGGACAGCGTAGTGGCCACATTGGGCGCAGGCGCTGTGCAGGAGGGCGATGTCGCCCTCACCATCGGCAGCAGCGGCCGCATCTGCTACATCGGCAGCGAGCCCATCTACGATAAGCGTCTGCTGAACTGCCGCAGCCCCTATCAGGGCCTGTACACCATTTTGCAGACCACCGACAACGCCGGCATCTCCCTGCGCTGGTTCCGTGATGTCTTCGGCGACGCCGTCCAGCAGAAGGCCGAGGCTGCGGGCCTGTCCGTCTACGATTACATGAACACGCTGGCTGAGAAGGTTCCCGCAGGCTGCAACGGTCTGGTCTATCTTCCCTATCTGGCCGGTGAAAAGTCCCCCATCTGGGACTCCGACGCCCGGGGCGTCTTCTTCGGCATGAGCCTTTCCACCGATTACGGTGCTTTCGTCCGCGCCATCATGGAGGGCGTCGCACTCTCTATGCGGGACTGCATGGAAATTATGCCTGCTGCCAAGAAGTCTATTTCCCCCATTCCTCTGGGCGGCGGCGCAGCCAACAGCCGCGTCTGGTGTCAAATTTTCGCCGACGTGCTGAACCGTCCCATCGTCCGCCTCAAGAGCGGTGAGACGGAAACTCTGGGCGATTTTATCATCGCCGCCGAGAGCGTCGGCCTTACCGACGTCACCCGCGACTTCGGTAAGAAGCTAGCCGCTGAGAGCGAAGTCCTCTACCCCGATTCTGCGGCGGCATCGGTCTATGATAAGGCCTATCAGAAGTATAAGGCTGTTTATCAGAACACGAAAACGCTATTCTAAGTTACCTTCTTCATTTTTCATTCTCCCTTTTCTCCTTGCCCCGGCTTTCTGCGCAGATGCAGGATGGCCGGGGTATTTCTTTGTACAAAAAGGACTCCCCGGGGGAGCTGTTCCGCTTCCCGGGGAGTCGATTCTGATTCAGTTTAAGAGTTTTTATTCAGCAGAGACCCGAACCATGCGCGGGCCTCCTGCTTCTTCTGAAGCTTATTGTGCATTTTGACGGTCTTTTCGTAGACCTTCTCGCTCATCTTGTTGCTTGCAGTGGTGGCGGCAGCCTGCTTTGCTTCCTTCGTATCGGCAGCAGCGACAGCAGCCTTCATCTCTGCAAACTCCTCCATGATGTCCTTCTGGAGGGCGGCATAGTCTGCCTTGGCCGCAGCCTTGTCCTTCTCGGAGACATCGCCGTAGGTCAGCAGGTTCGACAGGGCATCCCGTGCGCCGTAGAAGGACTTGGTCCAGTCCTCCGGGTAGGTGTAGTATCTGCCCTTCTGGTCCTTGTACCAGACGCCCTCGGTGGGCTGCTCGTCCGAGCGGACGACCTTCGCGGGAGAGTACTTGTATACATCTGCCGTGTCGGTGGTCAGCAGCGGATAGTACGGGACGAAGGCGTTGTACACGTCGTCGTCAAAGGCCGTCCACTCGACGATGGCAGTATCCAGCTCGCCGGTGGAGCTGACCTGAAACAGGTGGGTCTCGACGTTGTTGGTCTTGCCGATGGGTTCGACCTTAAAGAAGTTGAGCGCGTCTTCGACGCCGAATTTCTTGGTCAGCTTGATGTTGGAGTAGAGCGGGACGATGCCGCCGTCTCCTCCGATGTTGCTCATCGCGTAGTCTGCTTCGGTGTAGTTGTCCTCGGTGTAGGTATCGACGCCGTTCAGATAGTTCAGGCCGGCCGGCATCCGGGCGTTGTCCTCGTTGTTATAGGAGGCGTTCCAGTCGATGACGTTCGCCGCTGCATCGCCCACGAAAGTCCCGGCCTCCTGTGCGACGGAGATGGCATCTGCCGATGCGATGACGTTATCCGTGTCGTCGAGGTCGATCTTGCCGATGGCCGAGACGTTCGGCTGCATAAACACGACGCTGTCCGGAAGCTTGAGGGCGACGTAGGTGTGGCCCGTCAGGTTCTCGACGAACCACGTCTCATTCTGGTCGCCGATGAAAATGCCGGAACCACCGGCTGCACCGGCGTTTTCATAGATGGATGTCAGCAGGGCGACGCCTTCGCGGGCCGTGCCTGCCTCGCTGAGCAGGACCGTGGTGATCTCGGCCTCCTCGATGCCGTCGTCCACATAGGGGTCAACCGCAAGGGCAGCGTCCTTGCCGTACAGCGACTCGGTGGCAGAGACCATGACGCCCTTCTCGTTGGTGCCAGCCTCCTCATACGGCGTGTGGTCGTGGGTGCCGTCACAGTCCGGGCAGACGCCCGAGGTATTGTCGTCACGGCGCGCGGTGTAGCTGTAGCTGTCGTGGGTGAAGGTGTAGGTGAAGCCGTAGCAGCCATCGTAGACCTCGCCTGCCTTGTGATTCCCGGCTGCGCTGACATAGAACAGCTTGTTGTTGTCGTTGGTTCCCAGATCCTCGATGCGGCCGAACATCGTCGTGCCGTCCTCCGTGAGGTCACTGCCGACGTAAAGCGCCGTGCAGGCAAAAGCCGAAGGCACTACGGCCAGCGTCATGGCAGCCGCCATGACCGCCGCAGCGATTTTCTTAAAAGACATCATGTTCCAATCCCTCTCTCGTTTATTGTCGGCGTATGACGTCGATAGAGGGATAATACACCTTTTGCGCGAAAAATGCAAGTATATATTCGCATTTTCTTAGCTTTTATTCGCATTTACTAGAATATATGCATAATACTGGTTATGAATCAGATCTGACCCGCCGGGTCTGCCGATACTCGGATGCACGACCGCCCCGCAAGACCGACGGCGTTCTGCTGGAACCAGAAATACCCCCGCATATGCGGGGAAAAGTCGGGTCAGGCCCCATCCAATCAGAAGCACCTTTGCAGGGCAAAAAAGCGGCAGCTTCACTATCCTCTGTCCCGCTTACTGCACCAAAAATACGCCTCTGTCCTTCTGCTGTCAATGGCCCGGCACAAATTCGTCAAAGCCCCAAAATCGTGCCTTCTTTTTTGTGCAAAAACGCCCCGGCTTCCTGTTGCGGAAACCGGGGCGTTTATAATATTTTATTGAGCCTTATGCTCTCAGCGCCTCACGCAATCACTTGCGGGGGTTCTTGATCGCAGCCTGCGCAGCAGCCAGACGTGCGATAGGCACACGGAAGGGAGAGCAGCTGACGTAGTCCAGACCAACATTGTGGCAGAACTCGACGCTGGAGGGATCGCCGCCGTGCTCGCCGCAGATGCCCAGACCCAGATCAGCACGGGTCTCACGGCCATCGTGGGCAGCCATCTTGATCAGCTTGCCGACGCCGACCTGATCCAGATGCTGGAACGGATCGCTCTCGTAGATCTTGTTCTCGTAGTAAGCGCCGAGGAACTTTGCAGCATCGTCACGGCTGAAGCCGAAGGTCATCTGGGTCAGGTCGTTGGTGCCGAAGCTGAAGAACTCAGCCTCCTTGGCGATATCACCGGCAGTCAGAGCTGCACGGGGGATCTCGATCATGGTACCGACCAGATACTTCATGTCAACACCGGAGGCAGCGATCAGCTCGTCAGCGACCTTGACGACAACGTCCTTGACGAACTTCAGCTCCTTGACCTCGCCGACCAGCGGGATCATGATGTGCGGGGTGATGACGTAGCCGGTCTCAGCAGAGACGTTCAGAGCTGCCTTGATGACAGCGCGGGTCTGCATTGCTGCGATCTCGGGGTAGGTGACAGCCAGACGGCAGCCGCGATGGCCCATCATGGGGTTGAACTCGTGCAGAGAAGCAACGACATTCTTCAGGTCATCGAAGGTCATGCCCATATCGGCAGCCAGCTCCTTGATGTCCTCGTCCTTGGTGGGCAGGAACTCGTGGAGAGGCGGATCCAGATAACGGATGGTCATCGGGCGCTCACCCATGATGCGGTACATCGCCTCGAAGTCGCTCTGCTGGAACGGCTCGACCTTGGCCAGAGCAGTCTCGCGCTCCTCCACAGTACGGGCGCAGATCATCTCGCGGACAGCCTTGATGCGGTCCTCTGCGAAGAACATATGCTCGGTACGGCACAGGCCGATGCCCTCAGCACCCAGATCCACTGCCTGCTGTGCGTCGCGCGGGTTATCCGCATTGGTCATGACCAGCAGCTGACGAGCAGCGTCTGCCCAGCCCATAAAGCGGTTGAAGTTCTTGTTGCCGGTAGCGGCGACGGTTGCGACCTGCTCGCCGTAGATGTTACCGGTGGAGCCGTCGATGGAGATCCAGTCGCCCTCGACGAACTTGTGGCCGTTGATCTCGAAGGTCTTAGCCTCTTCGTCGATCTTCACCTCGTTGTCGTTGCCGCAGCCGGAGACACAGCAGGTGCCCATACCACGGGCAACAACGGCTGCGTGGCTGGTCATGCCGCCGCGGACGGTCAGGATGCCCTGAGACACCTGCATACCGACGATGTCCTCAGGAGAGGTCTCCAGACGGACCAGAACGACCTTCTTCATCTTGCCGGACTTGACCATCTCCTCAGCCTCCTCGGCGGTGAAGACGATCTGGCCGCAGGCAGAACCGGGAGAAGCTGCCAGACCCTTGCCGACGACCTCGGCAGCCTTCAGAGCAGCAGCATCGAACTGGGGATGCAGCAGGGTATCCAGCTGCTTGGGCTCAACGCGCAGGACAGCCTCCTGCTCGGTGATCATGCCCTCGTCCACCAGATCGCAGGCGATCTGCAGGGCAGCCTGAGCGGTACGCTTGCCGTTACGGGTCTGCAGCATATACAGGTGGCCGTCCTCGATGGTGAACTCCATATCCTGCATATCGCGGAAGTAGTTCTCCAGACGGGTTGCGATCTCAACGAACTGATCGTACACCTCAGGCATCTGCTCGTGCAGGTGGCTGATGGGGGACGGAGTGCGGACACCAGCAACGACGTCCTCGCCCTGTGCATTGATCAGATACTCGCCCATCAGCTTCTTTGCGCCGGTGGCGGGGTCACGGGTGAATGCGACGCCGGTGCCGGAGCGGTCGCCGGAGTTGCCGAAGGCCATCTGCTGGACGTTGACAGCGGTGCCCCACTCGTAGGGGATCTCGTTCATCTTACGGTAGACGTTTGCACGGGGGTTGTCCCAGCTGCGGAAGACAGCCTTGACGGCCTCGATCAGCTGATCCTTGGGATCCTGCGGGAAGGGTCTGCCCTCGTTGTCCTCGTAGATCTTCTTGAAGGTGCCGACCAGCTCCTTCAGGTCCTCGGCAGTCAGGTCAACGTCGTTCTTGACGCCCTTGGCTTCCTTCATCTTATCGATCTCGACCTCGAACAGGCTCTTCGGGACCATCATGACGACGTCGGCGAACATCTGCACGAAGCGGCGGTAGCAGTCGTATGCGAAACGGGCGTTGTTGGTCTTCTTGGCCAGACCCTCGACTGCCTCGTCGTTCAGGCCAAGGTTCAGGATGGTGTCCATCATGCCGGGCATGGACTGACGTGCGCCGGAGCGGACGGAGACCAGCAGCGGGTTCTCGTTATCGCCGAAGGTCTTGCCGGTGATCTTCTCGAGGCCCTTGACGTGCTCGAAGATGTCAGCGGTGATCTCGTCGTTGATCTGACGGCCGTCTGCGTAGTACTGGGTGCAGGCTTCCGTGGTGATGGTGAAGCCCTGCGGGACCGGCATACCGGCTGCAGTCATCTCAGCCAGACCAGCGCCCTTGCCGCCCAGAATGTTCTTCATGGTGACCTTGTCGCCGCCAAAGGCATCGTTGCCTTCGCTGAAGTAGTACAGATACTTTTTGCTCATGCGTGTTTACCTCCCAAATGATGGCCCCCGGCGCGATGCTCCGGCGGTCTTATCGATGCTCTGTCTTGTCATACGATAAACATTTCTCTGTGAATGCTAAACTATTATACCAGAATTTCGCGCCCATTCCATCGGGCAAATCACCGAATTTGTTTGATATTTTTTGTGCAAACTCTTGCATTTTACTCTCTTTTTCGGTAATATAAAATGGGAAAGATTTGAAGAGGATTTTCGAGTTTTGACGCCACTTTTGGGCAGTTGGATACAACTTTCTATCCATTAAACTCATTGCCCCTTTTGTTTGTCTTTCTTCTTTTCGAGTTTCTTTTATCTTGGATACAACAATCCCTCTTCCGCAGAGGCCGTCGCAGTCTGTTTGGCTTCTGCGAAAGGCAGAGTTGGAGGAGGTTTTTCCTTATGCAGAATATCGATGCATCCGCACTGGCCGCCGCAAAGGCCAAGCTCGACGCCGCCGAGGCACAGCGTGAAGAGGTGCTGCTGCGCCACATCGCAAACGGCGTGGACATCCGCAGCCGCAGTGTCGAGATCGACCCCGAGGTCGTCATCGCCCCGGGCGCTGTCATCCTCGCGGGCACCATCCTGAAGGGCCGGACGGTCATCGGCGCAGGCTGCGTCATCGGCCCCAACACCCTCATCGAGGACAGCACCGTGGACGAGGGCACCTCCGTCAACGCAAGTCAGGTCTACAGCAGCCATCTCGGCC
The DNA here is from genome assembly GCF_020687345.1 of Faecalibacterium butyricigenerans. Classification (NCBI taxonomy): domain Bacteria; kingdom Bacillati; phylum Bacillota; class Clostridia; order Eubacteriales; family Oscillospiraceae; genus Faecalibacterium; species Faecalibacterium butyricigenerans. Next base: position 79,709 of record NZ_JAJEQL010000003.1, on the reverse strand, counting down.
CCCACAACAACATCGGCCCCTTTACCCATGTCCGCATCAACACCGTCACCGGCTACGGCGTGCATCTGGGCGCTTATGTCGAGACGAAGAACTCCAGCTTCGCCCGGGGCAATACCGTCAGCCACCTGACCTACATCGGCGACAGCGATGTGGGCAAATACTGCAACTTCGGCTGCGGCACCGTCACCTGCAACTACGACGGCAAGGATAAGTTCCGCACGACCATTGGCGACTACTGCTTCATCGGCTGCAACACCAACCTCGTGGCCCCCGTCACCATCGGCGACGGAGCCTACACCGCCGCCGGCAGCACCATCACCAAAGACGTGCCCCCGCAGGCACTTGGCATCGCCCGCGAGCGCCAGACCAACCTCGACGGCTGGGCCGAGCCGAAGATGGAAGCGTACATTGCAAAAAAGCAGAAACTGGAACAGGAGCAGGGCTGACCCCCGCTCCCCACGCCGCCGTGTCGCCCGCACGGCGGCTTTTTTGCGCTTTTTGTGTATCTTTTTGCGCGCGCGTATGTTATAATAATATACTGTTCGAAAAACAGCTCAGACACAAAAAGGCAGAATACAGTATGAATACCAATGACATCTGGCTCATTGCCGGCCTCGGCAACCCGGAGCCAAAATACGACGGCACCCGCCACAACGCAGGCTTTTCCGCGCTGGACGATCTGGCAGGCAGATGGGGCATCTCCGTCTCCAAGACCAAGTTTCAGGGTCTGTGGGGGCAGGGCGAGGTGGACGGCCATAAGGTCGTGCTCCTCAAGCCCCTGACCTATATGAACCTCTCGGGCGACTCCATCGCCCCGCTGGCGGGCTTCTTCAAGATCCCCGCCGACCACGTCATCGTCCTCTGCGACGACATCACCCAAAGCCCCGGCAAGCTGCGCATCCGGCCCTCCGGCTCGGCAGGCGGCCACAACGGCCTCAAGAGCATCATCGCCCGCCTCGGCGGCGAAAACTTCCCCCGCATCCGCATCGGGGTGGGCGCAAAGCCCCGCCCGGACTACGACCTCGCCGACTGGGTGCTGGGCAAGTTCCCGCCCGACGACGCCAAGGCCCTCGCCGACCGCCTGCCCGACCTCGAAGCCGCCGCCAAGCTCATCATGGACGGCAAGCTCGGTCTGGCGCAGAGCAAGTATAACGGATGAATCAAAGGCTCTCCCTTTGGGAGAGCTGGCGCGAAGCGCCTGAGAGGGCAAGGCCGCGGGCAAAGAGGCACGAACGCAGCGATAGCCTCTCTCTGACAAAGAGCCTGCTTGTCGCTATGCAGCGGCCCTATCGTCCCGTCCTTGCCCTCTCCGTCACCTGCGGTGACACCTCTCCCAAAGGGAGAGGCTTTAACCAGAAAGGAGGTCTCCCATGTACGAAGCGCTCCTGAAAAGCACCCCCGAATACCAGAAGATCGCGGCCAGCCTTGCGTCGCCGGGGCCGGCAGCACTGTTCGGCCTGCCTCCGGCGGGCCGGGCGCTGCTCTACGCCTCCCTCCAGAAGGACACAGGCCGCGTCCTCTGCATCGTCACCCCCGGCGAGGCCGAGGCTACCCATTTTGCCGACGACCTCAAGACGCTGGGCCTTTCGGCGGCGGTATTCCCGCCCCGGGACTTCATGCTCCGCCCCGTGGAGGGCGCGGGCCGCGAGTACGAGTACCGGCGGCTGTCGGTGCTGGGCGCACTGGCGGGCGGACGGCTGCAGGCCGTCTGCGTCCCCGCCGAAGCCCTGCTCCAATACACGGTGCCGCAGGATGAGTTCCTGAAAAACACCCTCACCCTCAAGCCCGGCATGGTCTATAACCGGGAAGCGCTGGTGGAGCGGCTCTTCGCCGCCGGGTATGTGCGGCGCAGTCAGGTGGACGGCCCGGGCCAGTTCAGCGTCCGGGGCGACATCGTGGACATCTACGCCCCGGATATGCACCAGCCCGCCCGTGTGGAATACTGGGACGATGAGATCGACTCTCTGGCCTCCTTCGACCTGCTGACCCAGCGGCGGGACGGCGCACTCGAGAAAATTTATCTTTCCCCTGCCCGTGAGGTGCTGTTCGGCAGCACCGCCGACACGGCGGACGCCCTCCGCGCCGCCCAGAAAAAAGCCCGGGGCAAGCACCGCACCGCCCTTGAAAAGGCGATGGAGGCCGACCTTGCCCAGCTGGACAGCGGCGTCATGCCCGAGGCCATGGACAAATACTACGGCCTGCGGTATGAGACGCCCGCCACCCTCCTTGACCATCTCCGCAGCCCCATCTTCATCCTCGACGAGGTGGGCGGCATCCGGGACGCCCAGAAGGCCACCGAGTTCCGCCGCAGCGAGGAGCTGACCGGCCTGCTGGAAGAGGGTGTCCTCTGCCCCGGCCTCGATGTGCTCTACCAGACCATGGACGACCTCGCCATCGCAGCCCAGAAACAAAGCACCCTGCTCTGCGAGAACTTCCTGCGGGGCATGAATGAGTTCAAACTCAAAGACCTCATCAACGCCGAGGCCTTTGCTGCCCCCAACTGGGGCGGCGACCTTGCCTCCCTGCGGGAGGATCTCGACCCGCTGGTGGCGCAAGGGTACGCGGTCGTCCTCTTTGCCGGTACGCCCAAGGGCGCGGCGGCCCTCACCCGGGACCTCGCGGACAAGGGCTACGCCGTCAGCATGAGCCGGGACGTCCGGCCCACAAAGGGGCTGGTGCAGGTCCTGCCCGGCCACCTCACGGCAGGCTGCACCTTCCCCTTCGCCCATGCCGCCGTCCTCTCGTCCCGGCGCCACGGTCTGGGCGACGAGGCCGCCGAGGCCAAAAAGCGCAAGAAAAATAAGAACGCCCTCTCCAGCCTGTCGGACATCAAGCCCGGCGACTATGTGGTGCATCAGAGCCACGGCATCGGTATGTATGCGGGCATCCAGCGCCTTGAGGTACAGGGCGCGATAAAGGATTACCTCAAGATCCAGTATTCCGGCTCGGACGTGCTCTATGTGCCCGTCACCCAGCTGGACCTGCTGAGCCGCTACACCGCCCCCGGCGACGAGGAAAAGGTGAAGCTGGCCAAGCTGGGCGGCACCGAGTGGCAGCGCACCCGCGCCAAGGTGAAAAAGGCCACCGAGGAGATGGCGCAGGAGCTGATCGAGCTTTACGCCCGCCGACGGCAGGCCACGGGCTACGCCTTCCCTGCCGACGGCGACTGGCAGAGCGACTTTGAATCCCGCTTCGAGTACGACGAGACGGACGACCAGCTCAACGCCACCGCCGAGATCAAAAAGGACATGGAAAAAGGCTGGCCCATGGACCGCCTGCTCTGCGGCGACGTCGGCGTCGGCAAGACCGAAGTCGCCCTCCGGGCGGCCTTCAAGTGCGTTATGGGCGGCAAGCAGTGCGCCATCCTCGCCCCCACCACCCTGCTGGCGTGGCAGCACTACAACACCATCATCTCCCGCATGGAGGCTTTCCCGGTGAAGGTCGGGATGCTCTCCCGCTTCCGCACCGCAAAGCAGCAGAAGGAGACGCTGCGGGGCTTACAGTCCGGCAGCGTGGACATCGTCGTCGGCACCCACCGTCTCCTCTCCAAGGACGTCCGCTTCCACGACCTCGGCCTTGTCATCATCGACGAGGAGCAGCGCTTCGGCGTCAAGCATAAGGAGAAGCTGAAGGAGAACTTCATCGGCGTGGATATGCTGACCCTCTCGGCCACCCCCATCCCCCGCACCCTGAACATGGCCATGAGCGGCATCCGCGACCTTTCCACCATCGAGCAGCCCCCCATCGAGCGCCAGCCTGTGGAGACGTTCGTGCTGGAATATAACGACGTCATCCTTGCCGAGGCCATGAAGAAGGAGCTGGCCCGGGGCGGTCAGGTCTACTATCTCCACAACCGTGTGGACAACATCGAGTCCACAGCCGCCCATGTCAGCCAGATGGTGCCCGGTGCACGGGTGGGCATCGCCCACGGCAAGATGACCGAGGAGGAGCTGAACCCCGTCTGGCAGCATCTGCTGAACGGCGAGATCGACATCCTCGTCTGCACCACCCTCATCGAGACGGGCATCGACGTGCGCAACTGCAACACCCTCATCATCGAGGATGCCGACCGGATGGGCCTCGCCCAGCTGTACCAGATCAGAGGCCGTGTGGGCCGCTCTGGCCGGAAAGCCTACGCCTACTTCACCTTCCGGCGGGACAAGACCCTCACCGACATCGCCCAGAAGCGCCTTTCCGCCATCCGGGAGTTCACAGCCTTCGGCTCCGGCTTCCGCATCGCCATGCGCGACTTACAAATTCGCGGCGCAGGCAGTCTGCTGGGCCACAGCCAGCACGGCCACATGGAGGCCGTGGGCTACGACCTCTATGTCAAGATGCTGGGACAGGCCATCGCCCGGGCCAAGGGCGAACCCATCCAGCGGGACAAGAGCGAGTGCCTCGTGGACCTGCGGGTAGACGCCTTCATCCCCGAGAAGTATATCGCCGACGGCCCGGGCCGCATCGAGGCCTACAAGCGCATCGCCGCCATCCAGACCCCCGAGGACGCCGCCGACGTGCTGGACGAGCTGATCGACCGCTACGGCGACCCGCCCCCCTCGGTCAGCGACCTCGTCAGCGTCTCGCTGGTGCGGGTCCAGGCCGCCGCCGTGGGCGTCTACGAAGTCACCCAGAAGAAGGACACCCTGCTCTTACAGGTCGAGACGCTGGACGTCGGCATGATACGCGGCCTGCTCATCGCCTTCAATGGCCGGGTGACGGCAGGCGCGGGCACCAAGCCCTACCTCTCAGTGGTCCTTCAGCCCGACGAAAAGCCGCTGGAACTGCTGCAAAGCATCCTCCGGGCGATGGCGGACATCCTTGCCGCCCCGCAGGAGGAAGCCTCCGGCAAAAAATAAACTTTATCAGGAGTACACTTATGAAAAAGAAACTCATCGCGCTCGTCTGCGCCCTCGCACTGGCCGTCGGCCTCGTGGGCTGCAGCCTCTCCACCCCGGATTCCGTCGGCACCATCGGCGATGTGGACATCCCCTCCGGCCTCTATCTGCTGGCCCAGTTCGACGCCTACCAGACCGCCGCCGACCTCGCCTCCGACGAGCAGGATGCCTCCAAGGTGTCCAGCTTCCTCAAAGCCACCATCACCGTCGATGATGCCACCGGCGAGACCGCCGTGGTCAGCGACTATGTGGCCCAGAAGACCCTCGAGAACCTCGAGTCCTACGCCGCCATCGAGACCCGCTTCGACGCGCTGGGCGGCGTGCTGACCCCCGACGAGGAGGCGCAGGCCGACAGCTATGCCTCCCAGCTGATGGAGCAGAACGGCGACCTCTATAAGGCCAACGGCATCGGCCTCGACACCCTCAAGCGGTTCGAGCGCATCCTCATCAAGAGCAGCGACCTGCTCACCCTCTGCTACGGCACCGACGGCGAGACCCCCGTCTCCGACGCTGAGCTGACCAGCCACCTCGAGGACGATATGGTCTACATCCGCTACACCGTCATCCCGCTGTACAATACCAGCACCTTCGCCTTCGCCGACGACGACCAGAGCACCCAGATGCTGGAGCTGGCCCAGACCGCCGCCGAGAGCTACAACGCCGCCGTCCACGCTGACGCCGCAGCGCAGACCTCCGCCTTCGGCGCTGCCGTCTCTGCCGCTCTGCCCGACATCTACGCCGTGCTGGACGGCACGCCGTCCTCCGACGCTGCTTCTCTCTCCACCGCCCTGCTGGGTGCTGCCGACATCGACTCCACCTTCTCTGAGGAGGGCGCTGCCGACGCCGTCCGTGCCCTGAAGCCCGGCGAGGCAGCTGCGGTGCAGTACTCCGGCTATGCGCTGATGCTCCTCGTCCGCCTCGACCCGCTGGAGGCCGACACGCTGGACGCTCTCCGCGCACAGGCCCTCTCCGACATGAAGAGCAGCGAGCTGCAGGACAGCATCCAGTCCTTCGGCGCTTCGCTGCCTCATGCGCTGGACACCGCCGCCACGAAGAAGCTTCCGGCCTCCAAGATCAAGAACACCCAGAGCGACCAGTAATTTTTCCGGAATAAGATGCAAAAAACTCCGAGGGCATTCCGGCTCCCGGAGTTTTTTTGCTGTCAGGATACGACTTTTTCAAATTCCGCTTCCAGCGCCTCATTGACGGCCCGGATGGCAGCGGCCTCGGGCTTGATGGCCCGGCGGTCGTAGGTGAACAGGCCGTTCACCTCATCCTCCACATCGGTCAGCTGCGTGTATACCAGCGCCGAGAGGCCCTTTCTCAGCTGGGGCAGAATGGTCTTGAGCTGCAAGTCACGGTAGCGTCCGGTCAGCTCGGCCCGGCTTCTGACTGTGCCGTAGCCGTAGGTCTTCCGGGGCGGCTCATGGCCGGGCATGGGCCACGCGATGCCGCCGTACTCGCTGAGGGCCACCGTCCGCGCTTTCGGGCGGATGCGGAGCGGATAGAAGTAGTTGTGGATGGAGTGGACATCTCCCCCGCCCCGGTCGAACCAGCCGCTGGCCTCATCCACCAGACGGGTCGGGTCGAGGGCGCGGAGGGCCTTCGTCGCTTTCTCTGCGTCGAACTGCCCCCAGCCCTCATTGAAGGGCACCCAGCATCCGATGGAGGGGTGCTGGCCCAGCGCGGCCACCGTGTCGGCCAGCTCCCGGCTGTACTCCTCCCGGCTGCGTGCGCTGCCCCGGCCCAGCAGGCCCCAGAGCAGCTTCCCGTCCGGGGCATAGCGCAGCAGCGGCTGCAAAGCGTTCGTCAGATAGGTGACGTACCACATGGGGTAGGCCCCGCCGCCGTTCACCATGTCCTGCCAGACGATGATGCCCAGTTTATCGCAGTGGTAATACCACCGCTCCGGCTCGATCTTGGCGTGCTTGCGCAGCAGATTGAAGCCCAGCTCCCGCACAGTGTGCAGCTCGTGCTCCACTGCCCCGTCGGAGGGCGGCGTATAAAGGCCCTCGGGCCAGTAGCCCTGATCCAGCAGGCCGTTGAGGAGGATAGGCTTTCCGTTCAGGAAAAAGCGCTTGATGCCCCGCCTGTCCTCCCTGCACTCCCACTTGCGGAGGGCGAAGTAGCTGTGCACGGTGTCGAACCCCTCCTCTTCGCCCTGCGTCGTGCCCACGGTCAGGTCGTAGAGGAAGGGGCTGTCGGGACTCCACGGGAAGAAGTGCTCCTCGGAGATATTCAGGGTCACTTCGCCGTCTTGGTCGGCCTCGTCGCTGCCCCAATCCTCGGCGATGGTCACGCCTCCGGCCCGGACAGCCGCCCAGACATTTACCGCGCCGCCGGGCTTCGTGGTATGGACTCTGACCGTCACAGTCCGGGCGTCATAGTCCGGGATGACGGTGAGGCTTTCGATATAGTTTTCCGGCACCCGCTCGAGCCAGACGGTCTGCCAGATGCCGCTCTGGGCCGGGTAGAACATCCCGCCGGGCTTGAGGGTCTGCTTGCCTCTGGCCTGCGTGCCCGCACCGGTGGGGTCTTGGACTGCCACCCAGAGAGTATTGTGCCCCTGCGGGCGGAGCAGGTCGGTGATGTCCAGCGTGAAGGGCCAGTAGCCGCCTCGGTGTCCCCCGGCCAGACGGCCGTTGACCTCTACCGCGCAGGCATAGTCCACCGCCCCGAAATGGAGCAGGACCCGCCCGCCCTCGCCCGCCGGGGGCGTGAAGCTGCGGTGGTAGTGGAGCCACTGGCCGGGCTGCAAGGTGCGGCTCACACCGGAGGCCCTTGCCTCGGGCGAATAGGGCACGAGGATGCTGCCGTCCCACCGGGCCGGAAACTCCGGGCTTCTGGTGATGGCGTAATCCCACAGGCCGTTCAGATTCAGATAGCTGTCCCGGCGCAGGCTGGGACGGGGATATTCGGGGAGCGGATGCATTTTATTTCCTCACTTATAGGCCGCAGCCAGCTTTTCCAGCGCAGGCAGGCTGCGCTCCACCTTCTCGGTGTCGATGCAGTAGGCAAAGCGGACATAGCCCTTGACGCCGAAGGTGTCGCTGGGCACCAGCAGCAGGTCGAACTCCCGGGCCTTGAGGCAGAAGGCATTGGCGTCCTCTTCCAGCGCCTTCGGGAAGATGTAGAAGGTGCCGCCGGGGCGCTCCACCTCGAAGCCCAGCTCTGTGAGCTTGTCGTAGAGCAGGTTCATGTTCGTCTCGTAGACGGAAAGGTCGCTGGTCACGTCGAGGCACTGGGCCACGGCGCGCTGGATGATGCTGGGCGGGCAGTTGTGGCCGGTGAAGCGGGAGATCTGGGCCATCATATCCACCAGCAGCTCCTCGCCCTCGCAGCCGGGCCGGACGGCTACATAGCCCAGACGCTCGCCGGGGAGGCTCAGGCTCTTGGAGAAGGAGAAGCAGGTCAGGGTGTGGGGATAGAATGCCGCCGGGTAGGGCACCTTTCTGCCATCAAACGCGATGTCGCGGTAAGGCTCATCGCTGACGAGGAAGATCGTGTGGCCGAAGGCCCTGCTTTTCTCGGTCAGGATGTCAGCCAGCCGGGTCAGCGTCCCGGCAGAGTAGACCACGCCGGTGGGGTTGTTGGGGGTGTTGATGAGGACGCAGGCGACATTCTCGTTCAGCATCGCCTCAAAGGCGTCGAGGTTCGGCTGGAACGCCGGGGCCTGCGGGGGCACGACCTTCAGGACCGCGCCGGTGCCCCCGACATAGGGGCCGTACTCCGGGAAATAAGGTGCGAAGGTCAGCACCTCGTCGCCGGGCTTGGTCACAGCGCGGATGGCGTGGGCGATGGCCCCCGCCGCACCCGTGGTGGGGAAAATATCCTTCTGCTCGTAGGGCAGGCCGAAGGTCCCGGCCAGATGGGCCGCCACAGCGGTGCGGAAGCCCGGGTCGCCCTGACTGGGGCAGTAGCCGTGGAGGGCCACCGGCTCCTCCTCGGCCAGCAGGGTCTGCATGGTCTTGGTGAACTTGTCCGGGCAGGGCACGCTGGGGTTGCCCAGCGAGTAGTCGAACACGTTCTCATAGCCGATCTCGGCGGCGCGCTGTTTGCCATACATGAAAGTCTCGCGGATGACGCTCTTATGGCCCAGCATGGCGCGGTAAGTCTCGTTCAGCATAATACTTTCCCTCTTTTTCTTATTGTTCCTCTTCGGGCGGGGCAGACGCATAGCTCTGCTCCACCTTTATGACACAGCAGTATTTCGGGTCCTGCTCCTTGACGAAATTGCACATCTCGGCCAGCCGGGCATCCTTATCCCCGGTGTAGCCCGCCGGGAAGACAAGGTCGAACAGAACATTGGTGTGGCTGTCTCCCGGCACGATGCGCAGGTCATGGACGGACAGGCGCGGGTCCATCTGGCGGGCTTTCTCCATCAGACGGCTGCGCAGGACGCCCACGGCGGCGTCCGACGTCACGATGGGGTCGTAGTGGATGGTGACCTGCAGGCGGTCTTTTTCCATAAACTCCCGCTCGATGTTGTCGATGATGTCGTGGGCCTCCAAGGGGTCGGCCTCCGCCGGGAACTCGATGTGGAGCGAGGCGAACTGATGCCCCGGGCCGTAGTCGTGGACCATCAGGTCGTGGACGCCCAGCACGCCGGGATAGCTCATGACGGTGCGCTCGATGTGCTCCACCAGCTCAGGCGAGGGGCTTTCGCCCAGAAGCGGGCTGAGGGTATCCATCATCAGCCCCCACCCCGACCAGAGGATGAACCCGGCCACCGCCACGCCCATGAGGCCATCCAGCACATCCCAGCCCGTCAGGCGGGAGAGGACGGTGGACAGGAGGACGGCGCTGGTGGTCAGTACGTCGTTCCGGCTGTCGGCGGCGGTGGCCATCAGGGTCTCAGAGCCGATGCGCTGGCCGATGGTCTTGTTGAAACGGCTCATCCAGAGCTTGACGCCGATGGACGCCGCCAGCACCGCCACGCTGAGCCAGCTGAACACCACCGCCGTGGGGTGGAGCACCTTCAGGACCGATTCCTTCAGCAGCGAAAGCCCGATGGCGAGGATGGTGACGCAGACCACGAGGCCCGCGAGGTACTCATACCGGGCGTGGCCGTAGGGGTGCTTCTCGTCCGGGCCTTTGGCTGCCAGCCGGAAGCCCACAAGGCTCACCACGTTGGAGGAAGCGTCCGAAAGGTTGTTCAGTGCGTCGGCCATAATGGCGATGGAGCCGAAAAGGGTGCCCGCCGTCAGCTTGCCCAGACAGAGCAGAATGTTGCAGGCCATGCCCACAAGGCTGGCCAGATTGCCGTAGGCCGTGCGGACGGCGGCGTCCTTCGTGTCCTCCGGGTGCCTGATGAACAGGCGGATAAGCAGTCGTGTCATAAATATTTCCTCTCAGCAGATGTACCAATGCTATCAGTATAGCACTGCACTTTATGGTTTTAAAGCATTTCTGCAAATTTTTCGGGTGCAGAAAGCCCCCGGCGGGGAAGTTCCCTGCCGGGGGCCGAGGGTTCAGCGTGGAATGCCTTATTTATCCGAAGGCTTGCTCAGGTCGATGCTGCGGATGATCTTGCGCACGGGCAGCACGCTCTTGGCGTTCATGGACAGCTCATCCACGCCCATCCGCAGGAAGGTCTCGGTGAGGGCGGTGTCTGCGCCCAGCTCACCGCAGATGCCCACCCAGATGCCGTGGCGGTGGCCCGCGTCGATGGTCATCTTGATGGCCCGGAGGACAGCGGGGTGGTGGGGGTTGAAGAACGGCTCCAGCTTTGCGTTCTGACGGTCCAGCGCACAAGTGTACTGGGTCAGGTCGTTGGTACCGATGGAGAAGAAGTCGCACTCCTCCGCCAGCTCGTCCGCGATGAGGACGGCGGCAGGCGTCTCGATCATGGTGCCCACTTCCATCTTCTCGTCGAACTTTTTGCCCTCTGCACGCAGCTCGGCGCGGCACTCGTCCAGCACGGCCTTGGCGTCCTGCAGCTCCCGCAGGCTGGTGATCATGGGGAACATGATGCTCATGTTGCCGTAGGCCGAAGCCCGCAGCAGCGCACGCAGCTGGGTCTTGAAGAAGTCCTTCCGGGTCAGGCAGATGCGGATGGCGCGGTAGCCCAGTGCGGGGTTGTCCTCGTGGTCCAGCTTCATGTAATCCACGGTCTTGTCCGCGCCGATGTCGCAGGTGCGAACGACCACCTTGCGGGGCGCAAGGCTCTCCAGCACCTGCTTATAGGCCTCGAACTGGTAGTCCTCCGTCGGGAAGTCCTTGCAGTTGAGGTAGACGAACTCGGTGCGGAAGAGGCCGACGCCGCCGGCGTCGTTCTGCTGCACCGCCCCCACATCGCCCATGCCGCCGATGTTGGCAAAGACGTTGATGGTCCTGCCGTCAAGGGTGGTGTTGGGCTTGCCCTTCAGCTCCTGTAAGAGGGCCTGCTTTTTCTGGTCCTCCTGCTGGCGCTTTTTCAGGCTCTTGAGCAGGTCGGGGGTGGGGTCAACGTAGACGCAGGCATTGTAGCCGTCCACGACCGCCATCTTGCCGTCCCAGTCGTCCTGAATGTCCTTGCACTGGATGAGGGCGGGGATGTTCATGCTGCGGGCGAGGATGGCGGTGTGGCTGTTGGAGCTGCCCTCCCGGGTGATGAAGCCCAGCAGCAGGCTCTTGTCCATCCGGACAGTCTCGGAGGGGGCGAGGTCCTCTGCCACGAGGATGCTCGGCTCGGTGCCCTGCAGCGTCGCGTTGTCCACCCCCTGCAGAATATCGAGGATGGCCTGCGCGATGTCGATGACATCGGCGCTGCGGGCCTGCAAATAGGGGTCGTCCATGGCCGCAAAGACGGCGGCCTGATTGTCTCCGGCGGTCTTGACGGCATACTCGGCGCAGCGGTGCTGGCCGTTGATGATCTCTTTGATGGCGTCCACGAAGTCGTCGTCGTCCAGCATCATGGCGTGGATGTTGAACACCTCGGCGATGTCCTCGCCGGCCTCAGCCAGAGCCTTCTCGTAGAGGGCGGTCTGCTGGTCGATGGCCTTGGCGCGGGCATCCTCAAAGCGCTGGAGTTCAGCGGCGGTGTCGGCCACCTCAGCGGCGGAGATAACGGTATTCTTTTTCTTATAGATCTTCAGCTTTCCGATGGCAATGCCATTCAGGATGCTTTTACCGGTGCCTACCTGCATTGCATTTTCTCCTTATTTCATCGTTTTCATTTTCGTAACAAAAAGCCCCCGCAGGCATTCCCCGCAAGGGCTTCTCATCACACTGGGCGATCAGACGTTCTCGCTCAGGAATTTCTGGATCGCTTCGGCGCAGGCGGCCTCGTCGTCGCCCTCCACCTTGATGGTCACGGTGTCGCCCTGCTTGACGCCCATGCCCATCAGGGCCATCAGCTTGCGCAGGTCGCAGGTCTTGCCTGCCTTTTCGAGGGTAGCGGTGCTTGCAAAGCCCTTGGCCACCTTAACGAGCAGGCCGGCGGGACGTGCGTGGATGCCGCAGGCATCCTTAACGGTGTACTGGAATTCCTTCATGATCATTTTCTCCTTACTTCATCCGATCCTCCCGGGCAGCTCACCCTGCCCATCGGGACACAGCACTCGAACCTTCTGGCTGCTGGATGTCTATTTCTATTATAAACCTTAGTCGTTCTTTTTTCACCCTTCCATATTGCCGATTTTTTATCAAAAATTTTAGTAACATTGAACAGAATATTTTTCCAGAAATACCACTATTGCACATCTTTTCTGCTTCACCGCATTTTTTCGTGCAAAATGACACCTATTCGACGGGGTATCCCTCGGCGTCCAGCGGCAGGTCGGTATACTGCACGGGCTGGCTCTGTGCATTTTCCGGCTCTCCGGAGGTCTGCTGTGCCTGTTCACTGGTCAGCTCTTCGTCGTGGCGCTCGCCCCAGTCCCCGCTGAAATCCTCGCCCGAGGTCTGCCGGGCCTGTTCGTCGGTCAGCTCCTCATCGTGCCGCTCTCCCCAGTCGCCGCTGAAGTCCTCGCCGGACACCTGCTCGGCCTCCTGCAATGCCATGGCGGTCTGAGCGTCCTTCAGTCCCGTGACGACGCCGGAGGGCTTTTCCAGCAGATACGCCCCGACGGCCTTCTTCCGGTAGACCAGCAGCACGCCGTAGCTGCTCACGTCGCCCCGGCTGGCGGCGGGGATGAGCGCCGTCCACTTTTCCACCGTCTTGCCCTTGTAGCGGGTGAGGTCCATCCCGCTCTGCTGCACCACCCCATTGAAGGCCGAGAAGCTGTCGTCCCACTTCCGGGGGATCTTGACCTTGTCGGCGGTGATGGACGCCCCATCTACGTCCAGCCCGTAGCCCGTGAACCACGTCTGGATGTCCTGTGCACTTTCGATCTTATTGTTCGCCGCTGCGACGGCCACCGTGCGGGTGCTGATGTAACGCCCCAGCATGGCGCTGAACACCACCAGCGCACAGCACAGTGCCCCAACGCCCGCCTTCTTGACGCTTGCCTTACTCAGTGTGACCACAAACATACCCATGCCTCCCACCCATTCAGTTTTGTCCGTACAGCATACGCAAAGCGGGGCAGGATTATGCAAAAAACGGGGCCGCTTTGCAGCAGTCCCGTTTCACGGTTCAGGATTCAGTTTCCGGCGGCGGGCGTCGTGCGGTAGATGCCGAGGCTGTTGTCCGGCATCGGCATCTCCACCCGGGAGGCCCGGTCGTTCACGGCCACCATCAGGGCGGCCATCCCGGCCAGCACCGCAGCGATGATGAGCCATTTTACAAAGTCAGGCAGTTTTTTCATCGGTCACATCCTCCGTCATGCCGGGCGGCAGAGGGCGCGGGCGCGGGCCAGCAGTGCCGCCGCCTCCGGCCCGGAGAGGGCACGCACCCACGCCGGACGCTCTGCCGCGCCCGGGCCGGCGCTGTCGGCCTCGGCGAAGGTGGCGAGACCGGTGTCCGTGCGGTCGTTCCACGCGATGAAGCCTTCCGGGGCGATGTGGGCGCCGAGGCGGCAGTCCAGCACCGCCGTCTTCCCCTCGGGACGCCACGGACGGCCCAGATAGACGCTGCCCGCCGGGCAGTCGGAGACGAAATCGCAGTTCCAGAACACGAAGCCCAGCCCGTCGGCTTTGCCCGACGGGGCGGTGACATAGCTGTGGGGGATGTGGTTGTCCACGGTGCGGAGGGTGCAGTTCTCGAACAGCGCGTCTCCGCCGCCGAAGATGAAATCGATGTCCCCCGCGATCTCGCATTCGGTATAGTACTGGGCCGTCGGGCGGCGGGGCGCAAGGCCCCTCGGGCCGAGGAAGCCGTCCTTCTCCCGCTCCTTTTCGGGCAGCGGGGCGCAGAAGAGGGTATCCTGATTGCCCAGCAGCTTCACCCGCCGGAACACCGCCCGGGCGCTGTCCACATAGGCCGCGACGGCCTGCCCGGCCTGTGCGCCCGGCCCGGCGTCATTCTCGATGGTCATGTCCTCCACGCAGAGCGTCCCGCCGCTGAAAAAGGCGGTGTAGCTGCGGAAGGTGTGGGTAGGGCGGCCGTCCTTGTGGGGCAGCTTTCCGCCGTCGCCCCACACAAGCCGTGTCCGGTCTGCGCCCGCCCCCCGCAGGGTGATGCAGCGCTTCTCGCAGATCAGCTTTTCCCGGTAAAGCCCGGGGCCGACCTGCACCAATGCTTCCTCCTCATAAGGTACGGCCAGCACCGCCTCCGCGATGGATGCGAAGTCGCCGCTGCCGTCCTGTGCAACTGTGATCGTCAGCATGATAATCTCTCCTATGGTCAGTTGGGATACTTTTCAGTATACCCCCTTGCCGCCCAAAAAGCAATCTCAACTGTTCTCGAGCCGGAGCACCGCAGCGGTGATGTCGTCGGGCCTGCCCCGCTGGACAGCACGGGCACGGGCCGCCTCCACCAGCTTTTTCGCCAGCAGGTCGGGGGCTTCGGCCTTGGCAGCGGAAAGCTCCAGCTGCTGGAGCACCCAGCCCGGGCCGTCTGCCAGCAGACCGTCCGACACCAGCACCACATAGTCCCCCGCTGCCAGATGCACCACCCGACTCTGGCCGCTGACGCCCCCGAGAATGCCCATGGGCAGGCTGGCTTCGCCCACGGCCCGGGCCTTGCCCCCATGGACGAGGAAGCCCGGGGCCGCGCCGGCCTTGAAGAGCCGTGCCGTGCCGGTGTAGAGGTCCACGCTGACGAGGTCAAGGGTCGCACCGCTCTCCTCGTCGCTCTTGAGGGCCAGCGCCACATTCACCAGCCTCGCCGCAAGCTCGGCGGTGAAGCCCGCTTTCAGCAGCCGGGCCGTCAGCTCTGCGGCCAGATTGCCGTCCACTGCCGCAGGGCGTCCCGTCCCCATGCCGTCGCAGAGGATCATCTGCGCGGCTGCAGCGCTGCAGAACTGCTGCACTGCGTCGCCGGATATTTCGCCCCGTGCCGCTGCGCCCGCCGTCCCGAACACGGCCCGCAGCAGCGGCTTTTCCGCAAAGAGCAGGGTGGTCATTCCCTTGCAGGAGAGCACCTGCGGCGGCTCAAGGCTGCGGCGGCAGATGCGCCCCACCTCCCCGGCCAGCGCGGCCAGCTCCTTTTCGCTGAAGCGGGTGCGGGGCAGCGTCACCGCCGCCCGGGTGCGGCCCAAGTCATCCAGCGTGACGGCGCATTCCAGCGGCGGCGTGCCCAGCTGGGCAAACAGCGCCGCCACCCGGCCCGATTTATACGGCTCGGGGCTTCCGGGACGGCCCAGCTGCTCGCTGAGGACGCCCAGCGCATCGGCCACCGCGCTGTACTGCTCGGTGAGGGCCGTCCGCATGGCCTCGGAGTGGACGCGGGCCTCCCGGCGGCTGCGGTAGAGGGCAAAGGCCCTGTCTCCCGCCGCACAGAGCGCCGCCGGGTGGATGCACCGGGCCAGCTGTCCGGGCAGGAGCATGGTCTCCAGATGGCCCCGCTCTTCCAGAATGGGGCGCAGGGCCTCCATCCCTTCCAGCGTGGCGGCGTGCTCCTGCTTCCAGCAGACCTCCCGCCTCCCGCAGTTGGCGCAGAGGCTGTCGTGGATGTTGTCGATGACCCAGCGGAAGTCCTCGCACCGGCGCGGAAAGGCGTCGTATACCTCGTTCACCGTCTCCGCCAGCGAGGAGAGGCTTTCGGCCACCGCTTCCAGCCGGGTCGCGGCGGCGGAGAGGCGGGGCCGCTCGTCCCCGGGCGGGTCATCGTTCTTGGCGGCAGGGGCCAGCCAGCCCGCAGGCAGCAGGGCGCAAAGTCCCGCGCCCGCCCCGGCGCTGAGCAGGAAGCCGAATGCCCCGGCCAGCGGCTGGACGCAGAGCACCCCCGCCACACAGCCGCCTCCGTAGGCCGCAAGCCCCTCGATGCGCCTTGCCGGGGCAAGCACCGCCGCAGCGGCACACCCGCAGGCCAGCCCGGCGGCGGCAGGGGCAAGAGAAGGGTCGGCGGAAGCCAGCGCCGCCCCCGTCACCCCGCTGAGGGCCAGTGCCGCCAACGGCAGACCCTTGCAGCAGAGGGCCAGCTCTGCCGCCGCACAGACCAGCACCCCGGGCAGGAGAAGCCCGAAGCTCACCCCGCCCCATGCGGCTGCCACGGCGGCCGCCAGCAGCAGGCTGCCCATCCCCGGCTTTTCGGGCGGGAAGCGGCGGAGGCCCAGCCCCAGCGCCGCCGCCAGCAGGGCGTCCCCGCCGCAGAGCAGCAGGAGCTGAACGCCGTTCTCCTCCCCCGCCGCGAAGCAGACGGCGCTCCCCGCCAGCGTGCCGCAGCCTGCCAGCACCGCCGGGCCGAACCGGCCCGGCCAGAGCCACCGCGCAGCCACTGCCGCGCCCAGCCCGCAGAGCAGGCAGATGCTCTCCACCGTCAGCGCACCGAAGCTCCGCGCCAGCAGCCCCAGCGCTGCCCCGGCAGCCCCCACGGCAAAGCAGTCCTCCCCAAAGCCCAGTGTCAGCCCCAGCCCGAAGGGCATCAGCGCCCCGTACAGCACGGCCCAGCCTCCGGCCAGCCCCAGCAGAAATGCACACCCCTGCCGCAGGGCGGGCCGTACCGCCGCCCGCGCCCGGAGCGCGCCGCCCACCGGCTTTCTGCCCGTAGAGGTCTGGATGGTCCGAAAAGACACCTGCATAGAAAAATCCCCGCTTTCCGGCGGGGATCTTCTGCAATATCACGTTGTGCTGTTCTGTTTCCCACGCCTGTTGCATATACTCTAGCCCAGACGCGGCGCGGTTTTTGGCGGGGTGATGGGATGGGATAAAATCTCAGCAGAAATAGTGTGCTTCGCCAAAAAAGCTCGTCCATTTTGCGACGACCTCGGCGCTTCGTGCTTCGATAATGGCCATGATGTTGCGCAGGACACTCTTAAAAACCTGCGGCATTTTCGACGCCTCCCTCTTTGGAGAACTGCAAGATCAGATGCGCTGTGGACTCCACAAGCTCCTGATACCGGGCGATCTCCGCCGGGGTAAAGCCGTTGATGTCCTCCCACTTATAGTCTGGGAGATAACACACCGCAGAATGGAAGCAATCCTTCGCATCCGGCTTCTCGAAATAAACCTTGACGCGATGGTCCGGGAGCATTTCTGAATGGACGACCTCGGTGTTATCGTCCAGCGTCATGAACGGATACATCATACAGACTGCCTCCTTACGTTTTTATAAGGTCTTTTTACCCATTCAGCTTCCCGATGGCGGTCTTCACCCGCTCGAGGGTCTTTTCGCGGCCCATCATGCAGGCGAGGTCGGTGCCGCCGCCGGGGGTGCGCTGCTTGCCCGAGAGGGCGATGCCCAGCGGGTAGAGCAGCCAGCCGTTCTTCTTGCCCAGCTCTTCGGCCTTGGCCTTGCAGGCGTCGAAGACGGTGTCACGGTCGCCAAAGTCCAGCGCCTCGTCGCTCAGGACGGGCAGCAGGGCCTCCAGCGCCTCCTTGGCGGACTCGGGGGTGGTCTTCTGCTTCTTGTTGGCGTAGAGGCTCACGTCATACTCGGGCATGACGTCGAAGAAGTCCAGCTGCTCGGGGATCTCGCCCAGCACCTCGCAGCGGGGCTGAAGGTTTGCGCAGAGCAGCTTCTTGTCGATGGGGGTGTGGACGGCGCTGTCGATCCACGGCTCGGCCTTGGCAAGGAACTCCTCGGGAGACAGACGGCGGATATACTCTGCATTGATGGCCCGCAGCTTGAGGGGGTCGAAGATGGCGGGCGACTTGGAGATGCCGTCCGGCGTCCAGATCTTGACCAGATCTGCCAGCGAGAAGATCTCCTGCTCGGCATACTCCCCCTTGGGGCTCCAGCCCAGCAGGCAGATGTAATTCAGGATGGCCTCGGTCAGGTAGCCCTTGGCCACGAGGTCCTGATAGCTGGCATCGCCGTTGCGCTTGGAGAGCTTGTTCTGGGCGTCCTTCATGACCGGCGGGCAGTGGATGTAGTTCGGGATGTCCCAGCCGAACGCCTGATACAGCAGGTTGTACTTCGGGGTGGAGGACAGGTATTCGCTACCGCGGATGACGTGGGTGATGCCCATGAGGTGGTCGTCCACCACATTGGCGAAGTTGTAGGTGGGCATCCCGTCGGTCTTGATGAGGATCTGGTCGTCCATCTCGCTGTTGTTGACCTCGATGTGGCCGTAGACCATATCGTCGAAGCCGGTCACGCCCTCGCGGGGGATCTTCTGGCGGATGACGTACGGCTCACCGGCGGCGAGGCGCTTTTCCACCTCTTCCTTCGGCAGGTCGCGGCAGCAGCCGTCGTAGTGGGTCATCTCGCCGTGGGCGCGCTGCTCGGCGTGGAGGGCCTCCAGACGCTCCTCGGTGCAGAAGCAGTAGTAGGCCTTGCCCTCTGCCACCAGCTGTTCGGCGTACTGCTTGAACATCCCCATCCGCTCGCTCTGGACGTAGGGGCCGACGGGGCCGCCCACATCGGGGCCTTCGTCCCACAGCAGGCCGGTCTCCCGCAGGGTGTTGTAGATGACGTCCACAGCGCCCTCGACGTAGCGGCCCTGATCGGTGTCCTCGATGCGGAGGATGAAGGTGCCGCCGTCGTGCTTGGCCATCAGGTAGGTGTACAGCGCAGTGCGCAGGTTGCCAACATGCATATAACCCGTGGGCGAGGGGGCAAATCGGGTGCGGATCTTCGGATTCGGCATAATGATTTCTCCTTTTTATCTATCATAGGCAAATGAATTGCAATTATCTCTGCCTAAGTTTACCCTCTCCGGCCCTGTTTGTCAACGGAGACAGCAAAGAGGGGCGTCCCCGGAAGCGCCTGACCCTGATTTTGCGGTTTCTTTGAGAAGTTTTTGTCGAAACTCCGCGTTTCGGTTGACGAACGGCTCAACTTTTTGTATACTGAGTAGGAAAGAAGTTGGCAGTTTTTTCCTGTTTTTCCTGCGCAGGAACATTTTTTGCGTCGCATCGTCGCAATCAGTGCCATATCTGCCATTCTTCCGGACACACTACCAAAGGAGAAATGAATATGAAAACAACTGGCATCGTTCGTGGCATCGACTCTCTGGGGCGCATCGTCCTTCCCAAGGAACTGCGCACCAATATGCACATCGACAAGGACTCGAAGCTCGAGATCTTCGTGGAGGGCGATCAGATCATCCTCAAAAAGCACCGTCCCGCCGGCAGCTGCGACTTCTGCGGCGAGCTGGTGGCCGGCATGGCCCAGTATGAGGGCTACTGCATCTGCCCCGCCTGCCGGGCCAAGATCGCCGCGCTGTAAGCGGAAAAGGAGAATCCTCACATGAGTCAGATGACCGACTTCACCCTCCCCTCCTGCGTGCCGGGCCGGACGCTCCACGCATTCCGCTGTGTGCCGGAGGGCAGGGTGCGGGCCGTCCTGCAGCTATCCCACGGCATGGTGGAGTTCATCGACCGGTACAAGCCGCTGGCCGAGCATCTGGCCGGGCAGGGCATCCTCGTCACCGGCCACGACCATCTGGGCCACGGCGGTTCCATCCGCACAAAGGATGACTACGGCTTCTTCGCCCAGCCGGACGGCAACCGTGCCGTCCTCAACGACCTCCACGCCCTGACCGTCCTGACCAAGCAGCTCTACCCCGGCGTCCCCTATTTCCTTCTGGGGCACAGCATGGGGTCGTTCTACGCCCGCCAGTACCTCTGCGAGTGGGGCGGCGAGCTGGACGGAGCCATCCTCATGGGCACCGGCTTCCAGCCCAAGGCTCTGGTCGCCGCAGCGAAAGCCCTCTGCCGGGTGCTGGCCGTCTTTTTCGGCTGGGAACACCGCAGCCGGCTCGTGGCCAGCCTTTCCTTCCTCGGCTACAACAAGGGCCTCGAGGGCCGCACGCCCCACGACTGGCTCAACCGCGACACCGCCGAGGTGGACAAGTACCGTGCCGACGAGCGCTGTATGTTCACCTTCACCCTGAACGCCTACTACAGTATGTTCTCCGGCATCCTGCGGCTGTACGACCCCGCCGTTCTGGCCGGGATGCCCAAGGATCTGCCCCTGCTCTTCCTCGCCGGTGACGCCGACCCTGTAGGCGAGCGCACCGCCGGAGTCCGGCGGGCCATCCAGAGCCTCCGGGACATCGGCGTCCGGAACATCGAGGCGAAGTTCTATCCCGGTGCCCGCCACGAGCTGCTGATGGAGACGAACAAAGCCGAAGTGTTTGCGGACATCGCCGGCTGGCTCGAAAAACAGCTGCATCCTTGAATCCAAAGCTCCTTCATCGGCCTGACGATGTGGGGGCTTTTTCTTCTGGACTACGGAAAAGCGCCCCGCCGGGCGGCCCGAAAGCCGCCTGACAGAGCGCTTATAGATCCATTTTTACTTTCTGGCTGCCCAGCCGTCCACGACAGCCACAAGGGCCTTGCCCCGGCGGCCCAGAATTTTAGGCAGCAGGATGCGGGCCATGCCCCAGACGCCGGAGAAGTTGTACAGGATGATGAGGGCAGTGATGAGGCCCGTCCAGAGGCCGTACAGGGGCGTCTCTGCCAGCAGCACGAAGGCCTCGAACACCAGCGCAGCGGCGTTGACGAGGACACGGCCCGGATGGACACGCATCCCGATCATGCCGTGGGCGTCGATGGCGCGGAGGGTGAACACCAGACCAAGGCCGAGGAAGGACGCATAGGTCGCACCCACAGGGCCCCACCACTTGATGAAGAAATAGTTCATGATACAGTTGCTCACGGCGCCTGCCATCATCGTGACCATGCTCCGCTGGGACTTCTTGTTCACGACGTAGACGCTGTTCATGAACTGGTTGAAGCAGCTGCAGGTGGAGGCCATCACGAGGAAGGGCACGAAGTGCCACGCATAGTAATAGTTGGCCTTCATGATGTGCATGACCGGGCGGCAGAGCCAGATGATGCCCGCCGCGCAGCAGAACAGCACGCTGGAATAGGTGTGGAAGATCTGGGTGAAGAATTTGGCCCTTCCCTCCTCCTCCGTCACCGCCGACAGCTGCCATGCATCGTAGAAGATGAGGCCCAGCGTGGTGAGGATGGTGGGCAGGAAATAGCCGGTGGAGAGCAGGCCGCTCCATGCATCGCCGCTGTGGCCGTCGAGGCCGTCGCACATCTCGCGCACGAAGAACAGGTCTGAGGCGTTGATGATCCAGAAGCTGATCTGGGCCGGGATCATGGGCAGCGAGAAGCGGAGCATCTGCTTCCAGAGGGTCTTGTTGAGGCCCTTCAGCTCGATAAAGTTCCAGAGCTTTCCGGTCAGCATCAGGAAGAGCACGCTGACGAAGTCGCCGCTGATGATGGCCAGCAGGTAGCCGTTCGCGCCCCAGCGGAAGCCCACCAGATAGAGCACATAGAAGGCCATGGTCGCCACCGTGCAGAGCACGCCGTCCACAGCCACCAGCTTGTTCCACTGGCGGCTGCGCACGAACTGGGTGCAGAGGGTGCGCAGACAGCTCATGAGGACGTAGATATAGATGAGCAGGCCGTACTGGGCCATGTCCGGCAGGAACTGCGCCACTGGCCAGCAGAGCACGAGGATGCCGAAGCCCCCGAGGATGGTGAGCAGGCCGTTGGTGAACACCTGCTTTTCGCTGTTGCCCTTATCGAGGCCGAAGCGGATGATGGCGTTGGACATTCCCATTGACACGAAGGGGATGAGCAGGTTGGCGTACTGGCTCAGGATCTTGGACAGGCCGAGGTCGGAGATCTCGGCCATCGCATAGGTCAGAAACGGCTGGACGATGAGCGTCAGCAGCTTGGATGAGAAGCTGCTGATGGCAAAGATGATGGTGTTTCCGGCGAGCTTCGAATATTTATCGCCGCCGGCCTTTTTTTCGTTTTCCAATGACGTATTCCTCTTATTTTTCAGTGGCTTGCCCTCTCAGTCAGACCCTTCCGGGTCTGCCAGCTCCCCCAGAGGGGGAGCCTTTCTGCCTCTCCCCTTGGGAGAGATGTCACCGAAGGTAACAGAGCGGGCTAGGCCGTTATCTTTTCAACAAATCTCTCCGGGCCTTCCAGTCCGGCATCAGCTTGGCCACCTCGGCCCAGAACGCCGGGCTGTGGTTCGGCTGCAAAAAGTGGCAGTACTCATGTACTACCACATAGATCTGCGCCGCCTCGGGCATATTGTAAAGCTGGAGCGCAAAGGTGATCTGGCGCTTGGCCATATGGCAGACGCCCCAGCAGCTGGTCATGCTGCGCACCTTGATGGCGGGCTTCTGCCCGTTCAGGACCCCGGCAAAAGCCGGGTAGACCTTATCGCTCATGGCCGTGAAGTGGGCCAGCGCGACATCCTTGTCGGGCAGCGACGCCTGCCGCTTCTCGCGGGCGGCCTGCCGGGCCTGTGCCGCCCGTATCCAGTCCATCTGGCCGATGATATAGTGGTCCGCCGCCTCCGGCGATATGCGCAGAGGGGAGCTGAGGGCCACAGAACCGTCCCGCCGGACATGAAGGTTGAAGTATTTGACCTTCTTCCGCGTCAGCTCGTAGGGGATGCCCCCGGCCACCCGCAGCGTCACGCGCCCTTTTTGCATCCGCGCAGCTCCTCAAGCGGCAGCTGGGACAGCACGACGGCGGCAAAGATGAGGGCGCAGCCCGCACTCTCCCGCAGCGAAAGGCTCTGGTTCAGCAGCAGCCAGCCGCCCAAGGCGCTGAACACGCTTTCCAGACACATGATAAGGCTGGCGATGGCGGGGTTCAGGTTTTTCTGTCCCAAGATCTGGAGCGTATAGCCCGCACCGCTGGACAGTACGCCGCAATAGGCGATGGGCAGGAGATTGGCACCAAATTCCGCCAGCGTCGGCGTCTCAAAGAGAAGCGCCGCCGCCGTGCTCTCCACTGCGACTACGATAAACTGCAAGAGGCTCAGCCTCACGCCGTCCACCAGCGGCGAAAAGTGGTCGATGGACATGATCTGGAAGCTGAACAGCACCGCGCAGGAGAACAGGATCCAGTCGCTGGTCTCGACGCCGCCGAAGCCGTTCTTCATGCAGAGCAGGTAAAGGCCCACCACAGCGATGACCATGCTGGCCCAGAGCTGGGCGCTGCCCTTCCGGCCCAGAAACAGGCCGAACACCGGCACCAGCACGACGTACATGGCCGTCAGGAAGCCCGCCTTGGCCGTGGAGGGGTTGATGGTGATGCCGATCTGCTGGGCCGCAGAGGCTGCGAACAGAAGGGTGCCGCAGACGAGGCCCGCCGTCAGCAGAGTCATCCGCTCCGCTCTTTCCTTGGGCCAGCCGTAGGCCGCGCCCTGCTTTTTGCGCAGGGCATCAAAGGCGGCCATCGTCGGGAGCAGCACGAGGACAGCCAGCCAGCTCCGCCCCGCGAGGAAGGAATAGGCCCCCATGCCGGAGCCTGCGCTCTGGGCCACGAACGCCGTGCCCCAGATGAAGGCGCAGAGCATCAGCATGAGCGAATTTTTCGTCTGTGTCTTCATGCCGCGATGCCCTCCACCTTGAGTCCGCCGTAGAGGTAGTAGCGGCTGGAATCGTAGGAGATGGTCAGCCGGTAGCTGGCCGCCGGGTCCAGCCCGGAGATGACGCAGCGGTAGTTCTGGCCGTCGGTCTTGAAGTAATAGGTGCTGTCGTTGACGTACTGTGCGCCGCCGGCCACCTTCTGCCAGACGGATATTTTATACCGCTGGGTGCCCTCGGCGGTGCCATAGCCAGTGATGGTCAGGCTGCCGCCCGGGACGGTGAAATAGTCGGTCTGGCGGCTCCAGATGCCGTTGAACACAAGATTCAGGCTGCCGTTCACCGCCGCCGAGGCATATTTGGCCGAGCCGTCGGCGATGCCCTCGAGGGTGAGCGGGTCGCTGGTCAGCTCGGCCCAGCGGGTGCTGTCCTCCTCCTGCACCTCCGTGGCGGCGCTGTTCTTCAGGTCCAGCACGGTCTTTCCCGCATACGCCGCCAGCAGCAATACCACCACCGCCAGAACGAGCAGTACGATTCGCTTTGTCTTTTTCATGACTTTTTATCCTCAAAACATTGTTTTTGCACGATTGCTATAGTATACCGCATTTTTATTTTCCATACAAGGCCTTAGCCCACAGTCAGCGCGGCCAGCGCAGCCCGCTCGGCGGCGGCAGGCTCCGGCTGGGCAGGCCGGAAGAGCGAATCGTACCGGTAGAGCGCCCATCCCCCCGCACCGAGACGGCGCAGGTCGCCCACCTGCCGGGCAAGGGCGCTGCCGGTGCACCACTGGCTCAGGCTGTCCTCGTTGGCTCCGCCGTCGCCGCTGCCCACACGGTAGGCCCCCAGCCCGAAATAGAGGGCCGTGGACGCCGCCCGGGGCATGGCCAGCCACTCGGGCACGATGTTCTCGAAGGCGAAGCGGGTGCTGCCGGACCGGAGAGTGTAACCATAGCCCCAATAGACCTGCGGGCAGAGGTAGTCCACCACGGCATCCTCCCCCTCTGCCGTCAGCCATGCCCGGACGTCGCTGTACTGCTCCGAGAGATCGTTGTCGGGGTTGCCCTGCGGGCTGACCCCGAAGCGGAGGGTGGCATCGGCGGCTTTCACGGCGTCGTGGGCCGCCTTGACCAGCGCCGTGACATTCTGCCGCCGCCATTCGTCCAAGTTCCCCGCGCCGCTGGAGGCGAACTGGGCCGCGTCCAGCGCCGGGTCGGTGGTGGGATAGAAATAGTCGTCGAAGTGGATGCCGTCCACGGCATAGTTCTGCACCAGCTCGGCCACGCCCTGCACCACATAGTCCGCCGCCTCGGGGAGGGCCGGGTTCAGGTACAGCCCCTCGCCCACAGCGCAGACCCACTCGGGATGGGTGTTGGCGAGGCTGCTTTCGGCCAGCACGGCGGGCATCTTCGCCGAGGAACGGAGACGGTAGGGGTTGACCCACGCTTCCAGCGAAAGCCCCCGGCTGTGGGCCTCGGTGATGAGGACGTCCAGCGGGTCGAAGCCGGGGTCTTTCCCCTGTTCCCCGGTGCAGACATGGCTCCACGGGAAGAGTCTGCTGCGGTAGAGGGCATCCCCGAAGGGCCGCACCTGCACGATGACGGTGTTCAGCCCGATGGACAGGCAGTTGTCCATCAGCGCCGCTGCCCCGGCCCGGAAGGCTTCTTCCGAGGAAAAATCCATCCCGGCCCATTCCAGATAGCTCACCCAGACAGCCCGCCACTCCCCGGCGGGCAGAGCAGCGTTCGGCTCTGCCTCCGGGGCAGGCACCGACAGGGCCGAGACGGTCTGCCCCCGGCGCAGCATCAGCCCCGCGCCGGCCAGCGCGGCACAGCCTGCCCCCGCCAGAAAGGCCCGCCGCCCGAAGCGGCAGCGGCGCTTTCTCCGCCGCTGCGTCATGCGTCCTCCTGCATCTTGTAGAGGCTCAGTGCTGCCCAGCCCCGGGCGCAGGCCAGCAGCACCCAGAGCAGATTCGTCCAGAAGCCCAGCGCGGCCATGCCGCCGTATTTTGCCATCAGCAGGAAGAGCAGGTGGAGGGCCTCCGCCGCACCCACCAGCTGGAGCTGGCGCTGGACAGCCATCCCCCGCTTGTACTCGGTGCTCAGCAGCAGCGGCCACGCCAGCGCCGAGCAGAGGTAGCCTGCCCAGCCGTTGATCATGTAGCTGACCATCAGCAGAACGAACACACCGGTGAAGTTCCGCTTCTCCCAGCCCGCCGAGCCTTTCTCGGCGGCGAGGAAGAGGGCCGAGATGCCCGCCATCGCAAATGCGATCT
The DNA here is from genome assembly GCF_020687345.1 of Faecalibacterium butyricigenerans. Classification (NCBI taxonomy): domain Bacteria; kingdom Bacillati; phylum Bacillota; class Clostridia; order Eubacteriales; family Oscillospiraceae; genus Faecalibacterium; species Faecalibacterium butyricigenerans. The sequence continues at coordinate 53,781 of NZ_JAJEQL010000003.1, read as the reverse complement.
GCTCGATGAGTCCGAAGCTGTTCCCGCTCAGGACGGCAAAGCCGTTGAGCATGGAGGCTGCGGCCGAAGCCAGCAGCAGGAAATACCATGTCTTGCGCGTGAATCTGAGTTTCATATCGTCCCTCCCGCCCGCAGAAAGGGCGCAGGCTCCCCATCAGTTTTTGGAATTTTTCAAATATTATAACACAATTTAGGGCGGGTTGTGTTACAATAAGGAAAACATGATTCAAATTCCATCGGAGGACATCCATGAACGCTGTTTTTTCCATCCTGCTTCTGGCCGCCATCCTCGGCTTCATCGTCTTCCTGCTGGCAAAGCAGGACAAAGGCCGCCGCAGCCAGTACGGCCCCAGCGGCCTTTCCGAGTTCCGCACCGACCTGCCGCTGGACGACTGCTTCGACCGGCTCGACCAGCACAGCCCCGACGACCTTTTCGCCTACGAGTGCCGCCGGGAGAACGACGGCGGCTTCACCCTTCACCTGACCCTCCACCAGCCCACCCAGCAGCCGCTGGACACCCTCTACACCCTCCGGCTGGACCCGGGCCGTCAGACCGTCGTGACCCTCATCTTCATCCGGGAGGCCTTCGGCTACAAGGAGCCGCTGTTCCAGCCCGAGATGCTCGATGAGTTCATGCTGGGCAAGCTCGACGCCCGCCGCACGAAATAAATTCGCCCGGAGGGCTTTGCATTTCCGGATTTTTTTGGTATACTTATAGTCAGTCCACACGCGGCAGCGCGCCGCGTTTGCGGGCCAGTAGCTCAGTTGGTCAGAGCTGGCGGCTCATAACCGCTTGGTCGCGGGTTCAAGTCCTGCCTGGCCCACCACAAAGCACGAAGGTTTCGGCCTTCGTGCTTTTCTTTTTGCCCCTCCGAGCTGCTGACGCAAAAGGAGGGCGGAGAGGGCCAAAAGAGGCCGCGCGCGCGTCTTTTTTTGGCAAAAACGCTTGAAACACCTCTATTATAATGATAAACTTAAAAATATTGGAAATGTGAGGAGCATCCTATGATGAACAAAATCTCTCGCCGCTCTTTTTTGCAGGCCGCCGGCGTCGTGGCTGCTGCGGCAGCGCTGACCGCCTGCGGCGGCAAGACCGAGGCTGACAAGGGCAGCAGCCAGAACGGCAAGATCCAGATCACCTTTTACCTGTGGGACCGCTCCATGATGAAAGAGCTTACTCCGTGGCTGGAACAGAAGTTCCCGGAGTATGAGTTCAACTTCATTCAGGGCTTCAACACCATGGACTACTACCGCGACCTGCTGAACCGTGCGGAGCAGCTGCCGGACATCATCACCTGCCGCCGCTTCTCCCTGAACGATGCGGCTCCTCTGGCAGAGTACCTGATGGATCTGAGCACGACCGAGGTTGCAGGCACCTTCTATTCCAGCTACCTGAACAACAATCAGGAGCCGGACGGTGCGATCCGCTGGCTGCCCATGTGCGCCGAGGTGGACGGCACGGCTGCAAATGTCGATCTGTTTGCTCAGTACAATATCCCTCTGCCCACCAACTACGCCGAGTTCGTGGCGGCCATTGATGCCTTTGAGGCTGTCGGCATTAAGGGCTATCAGGCAGACTGGAGATATGACTACACCTGTCTGGAAACCATGCAGGGCTGTGCTATCCCGGAGCTGATGAGTCTGGAGGGCACCACATGGCGCATGAACTACGAGAGCGAGACCGAGGACGGCTCCACCGGTCTGGATGATGTGGTGTGGCCGAAGGTCTTTGAAAAATACGAGCAGTTCCTCAAGGATGTGCGGGTGCAGCCCGGTGACGATCGGTTGGAGTTGAACCCCATTGCCAAGCCTTTCTATGCGCGGCAGACCGCCATGATCCGCACCACGGCAGGCATAGCGGATGTAATGCTCGACCTGCACGGCTTTAACGCATCCATTCTGCCCTATTTCGGCGAGACCGCCAATGATAGCTGGCTGCTGACCTACCCCATGTGTCAGGCAGCAGTTTCCAACACGGTAGCACAGGACGAGGCAAAGCTGGCTGCTGTGCTGAAAGTCCTTGGGGCCGTGTACAGCGCAGAGGGGCAGAGCAAGCTGGCCGCTGGCGGCGCGGTGCTCTCTTATAACAAGGAGGTAAACATCACCTCCTCCACCTCTCTGGAACACGTTGCGGATGTCATCAGCGCAAATCATCTGTATATGCGTCTGGCCTCCACCGAGATCTTCCGCATTTCGGAAGATGTGGGCCACAAGATGATCACCGGCGAATACGATGCCAAGGCCGGATACGAGGCGTTCAACGAGCAGCTTGTCACCCCCAAAGCAGACCCCGAAACCGAGATCCTGTTCACCCAGAATACCGCATACTCCATCGACATGACCGACCACGGCAGCGCTGCGGCTTCCTCGCTGATGACCGCCCTGCGCACCACCTATGATGCGTCTATCGCAATCGGCTACTCGCCGCTGGTGTCCACTTCCATCTACTGCGGCGATTACAGCAAGCAGCAGCTTTTGTGGGTGATGGCAGGAAACTACGCCGTTTCGCAGGGAGAATATACCGGTGCAGAGCTGCGGCAGATGATGGAGTGGCTGGTGAATGTAAAGGACAACGGTGCAAACCCCATCCGGCACCGGAATTATATGCCCGTGACCAGCGGCATGGAATACAAAGTGACCGAATACGAGCAGGGCAAGTTCCGTCTGGAAGAACTCACCGTCAATGGTGCGCCGCTGGACGATACGGCCACCTATACCGTATTTGTGGCGGGCACCGATGTGTGGATAGAGAACGAGGTCTACTGCAGCTGCCCCATGCCGGAAAACCTGAAGACCAAGCGAACGGAATATGCCATTGAAGGGGCAGACAGCCGCTCCTGCCTGAAGGATTCGCTGGCGGTCAGCAAGCAGTTCCCCGCCCCCTCCGAGTATCTGACCATTGTACAGGGAGAATAAGCTCTTGAAGAACGAAACTAAGATGCAACGCTCTGTAAAAAGCCGTATCCTCGCGGTCATAGCAATGCTGCTGCTCGGCATCAGCATTCTGACGAGCCTCGTTGTCTTTACGGATTTTATGGAGCACACCATCTACGAGGAAAGCACTGCACACCTTACCGAGATCTATCATCAGGCAAACCAGACCCTCTACAATAAGGTATCCTTCAACTGGGGCGTCATGCGGATGTGGGCGCCCTATCTGGAAAGTGCGCAAAGCGATGCCGATGTCTGCTCTTTCCTTTCACAGGCAAAGGGAGAATACCATTTTACAGACTTTTTCTTCGTTTCGCGGGATGGCTCCTATGTCACACTGGATGGTGAACGAGGCTATCTTGATCTGGGTCGGACGCTGTCGCAGCTGATTCTGGAGCAGCAGCCTATCGTGGCAAACTCGGTCGTGCCGGACAAGCCGGAGATCATGGTGTTTGCAGTCCCCACGGAAAAAGGCAGCTATCAGGGCTTTGATTACGAAGCCATTGCCATCACCTATAACAACAGGGATCTGGTGGACTCCCTGAAGATCTCTGCCTTTGAAGGGCACGGCAGCACCTTTGCGGTGCTGCCGGATGGCCGTGTGGTACTGGACAGCAGCAGCGCGGACATGAGCGGTGTGCACAATATCCTTGCCCTGCTCAAAAACTCGGCTGGTTTTACGGCAGAACAGGTCGATGCCCTGCAAGATTCTTTTGCTGCCGGGGAGGGCGGCAACCTTGAGTTTTCCATCAATGGCGTCGGCTATTACATGGTTTATGGTTCTGCCGCCTTCCAGAACTGGACGATCCTTGGCATTGCTCCCAAAAGCGTTGTGAACGCCAATATGAACCGGCTGCAATACACCACCATGGCCGTGATGAGCGGTATAACGGGTATGCTGGCTGTTGCCGCTCTGCTGCTGGTGGTGCAGAGCAACCGGCAAAAGCTGCGGAAAAAGGACCAGCAGCTGCTGGCACGCGAGGAGTTGTTCTCGAACCTTTCCCGCAATGTGGACGACGTGTTCCTGATGATCGACACCGAAACCAGCAAGGCGGAATACGTCAGCCCCAATGTCCAGCGCATTCTGGGCCTCTCCCCCGAGGCGGTGCAGGAGGATCTCCACGTTCTATACCCTGCCGGAGACGACAGCGGTGCATCGCGGCTGGAAAGTCTGATGCAGATGGAACAGGGCGTCCAGCAGGAATGGGAATGTGAATTTGTCAATCAGGAGACCGGTGAGCCTCGCTATCTCCATGTGACCGGCTTCCTCAATGATGTGCAGGGCGCAAGAAAGTGCATCGTGGATATGTCCGACCGCACGGGCGAGCACCAGACCACGCTGGCTGTGGAAGCCGCACTGGAAGTAGCCGAAAAGGCCAGCAAAGCCAAGACCGACTTCCTCTCCAATATGTCCCACGACATCCGCACCCCCATGAACGCCATCATCGGCATTACTACCCTGATGAAAAACGAGCTGCACCAGCCGGAAAGGCTGGCCGAACATCTGGGCAAGCTGGAAACTTCCGGTCGGCTGCTGCTGGGCATCATCAACGATATTCTGGACATGAGCCGCATCGAGAGCGGCAAGACCACCCTGAACATCGAAAAAATGAACATTTCCCAGCAGGTCAGCCAGCTGGACAGCATTATCCGGCAGCAGGCCAGCCAGCGCAGCCAGACCTTTACGGTGGAGACCCATATGCAGCACGAAAACGTGCTGGCCGACCCCAACCGTCTGAATCAGGTGCTGATGAACATCCTCTCCAATGCGGTCAAGTATACGCCCCAAGGCGGACACATCCGGTTGGCGGTGGACGAGCTTACCCATACCGAGCACTACGCCAAATACCGGTTCATCGTGCAGGATGACGGCATCGGCATGAGCGCGGCCTACCAGAAGACCCTCTTCGACCCCTTTACCCGGGAGGAGAAATCCGGCACCAACAAGGTGCAGGGCACGGGCCTCGGCATGGCCATCACCAAGAGCATCGTAGACCTGATGGGCGGCACCATCCGGGTGGAGAGCGCCACCGGCAAGGGCACCCGCTTTGAGGTCGTGCTGGAATTTCCCATCGACGCCGAGGCGGACAAGGTGCAGACGGCACCGGCCCTCCCGGAGGAGGCCGAGGCCGTCTCGCCCCTGTCCGGGATGAACTTCCTCTGCGCCGAGGACAACGCCATCAACGCCGAAATTCTGGAGCTGCTGCTGGAGACCAAGGGTGCGCGCTGCACCATCTGCTCCAACGGTCAGGAGATCGTGGACGCTTTCGCCAGCGTCAAGCCCGGCGAGTACGACATGATCCTGATGGACGTGCAGATGCCCGTCATGGATGGCCTCGAAGCCACCCGGCGCATCCGCAGCGGCGAAAATCCGCTGGGACGCACCATCCCCATCCTCGCCATGACCGCCAACGCATTCCTTGAGGATATGCAGAAGAGCCGGGACGCCGGGATGGACGAGCATCTCTCAAAGCCGGTGGACATCAACGCACTGGAGCAGACGGTAAAGCGCTTCCGCGTTACCCCCCCCCCGAAAATAAATAGTGGAATCGCACGGTTTCGCAGATGACCGACACTCACGACCTAGCAGGGCCACCCATTTGCGGCCCAGCTCTTTTTTTGTGAGAGAGCGATCATGATGAATCAAAGTATTGGATGGTATTGCGTATGGAACAACAGCCAAATAAAATCCAGCCTATGTTGCTATCGGCACTTGCCCAATTGAGCACCTGCCTGATCGTCTGGAATTTTCATATTCCAAATCCAAATATCCTGCTTTTTGTTGTTCTTTCTGCTGTGCTCGTGAAATACGGCTATGCAGCAGGAATCGTAAGCGGCCTCATTGCATTCCTATACTCCGCGTTTTTCTTTTCTACCGACCACAGCTTTTTTCTTTACACCTCTTTGAACCTTCAAAAGCTCATCGTGATCGGCCTTGGTATCGCTGCGAACATTCTACTGATCGGTCGCCTGCAATGGCAGTTCGAGCGCTCCAGCATGGAAGAGATGCAGGCCGAAGCCGAGGAAAAGCTTCAAGAAACAACAGAGAGCTACCGTGCAAAACTTTACTACGATGTCCTGACTGGCGCATACAACCGCCGCTACTATGAGGATATCGCATCCCGTATCGTCGGCCCCACAGGCATCGCGCTGATGGATGTGGACGATTTCAAAATCTGCAACGATACCTATGGGCATTACGCCGGTGATATGGCGCTGAAAGCGGTAGCCGCCGCCATCCGCTCCTGCATCCGGGATTCCGACCTGCTCATCCGCTACGGCGGGGACGAGTTCCTGCTGGTGCTGCCCGGCATTCCGAGCGACATCCTGCAAGCCAAGCTGGAGCAGATCAGAGCCGCCGTGCAGCAGGCTACTGTACCCGGTTATTCGCATTTTCGCCTCTCGCTGAGCATCGGCGGAACGATGCAGGCCATCACCGACCCGATGGAGAATGCGGTTCGCCGGGCAGACCGGCTGATGTATCAGGCAAAGTGCCGCAAGAACGCCGTCATGGCGGAGGTTCCGGGGCATAGTCTTGCAGCGCTGGAAAAACTTTTACAGAATAAGTCGCAGATCTTACTTGTGGATGACTCCGCAATGAACCGCATGCTGCTAAAGGAGATCCTGGGCGGCGATTACAGCATTCTTGAAGCAGAAAACGGACAAGAATGCCTGGAAAAAATGCAGGCGGAGGCCGGGAACATCGCACTGGTGCTGCTGGACATCAACATGCCGGTCATGGATGGCTTCGAGGTGCTCAAGGCCATGAACGCCAACCACACCATCGAGGACATCCCGGTCATCATGATCTCCAGCGATGACTCTAACGCTGTAATTCGGAAGTCCTATGAACTAGGCGCGAGTGATTATGTCAATCGACCTTTCGATGCACGCATCGTATACCGCCGCGTGACCAACACCATCAAGCTGTATGCCAAGCAGCGGCGGCTGGTGAAGATGGTGTCCGACCAGATCCGCGCCCGCGAAAATAATACGGATACGCTGGTGGGTGTGCTGAGCCATATCGTAGAATTCCGCAACGGCGAAAGCGGTGCTCATGTGCGGCATATCCGTATCATCACAGAAATGCTGCTCCACCGCCTATTGGAGATCAGCAACAACTACTCGATTTCTGCAGAACAGCAGGATCTGATTCCGCTGGCCTCTACCCTGCACGACATCGGCAAAATCGGGATCGACGAAAAGATCCTCAACAAGCCCGGCAGGCTGACCCCGGAGGAATTTGAGGTCATCAAGACCCACAGTATGCTGGGCGCGGAGATGCTGCAAAAGCTGGAAAATTTCGGCGAGGAGCCGCTGCTGCAGACCGCCTATGAGATCGCCCGCTGGCACCACGAGCGCTGGGATGGCCGGGGCTACCCGGATGGGCTGAAGGGCGACGACATCCCCATCAGCGCACAGCTGGTCGCGCTGGCCGACGCGTACGACGCCCTGACCAGCGAGCGCTGCTATAAAAAGGCTTTCTCCCACGAGAAAGCGGTGCAGATGATCCAGAACGGCGAATGCGGCGTGTTCAACCCGCTGCTGCTGCAATGCCTGACGGACACACAGGACGAACTGAACGAAAAACTGCATCCGCAGATGCAGGAAAAACAGGAGAAGGAATGAAACACAGAATCTCACGCCGTGCCTTTCTGCGCGGGTGCGGGCTGCTGGCGGCCTCTGCGGCCGCCGGGGGCCTGACCTCCTGCGGAGAGACGAAAGCGAAGGACGGCGGCCTCCCCCAGATCGTTGTGGGAAGCGACACCTATCCTCCCTATATTTATCTGAACAACGACGGCGTTCCCGCCGGGATCGATGTGGAGATTGCCACCGAAGCGTTCCGCCGCATGGGGTATTCCACCCGGTTCGAGCCGATCGACTGGGAGCAGAAGACCACCCTCGTGGAGAGCGGTGCCATCGACTGCATCTGGGGCTGCTTTTCCATGGAGGGGCGCGAAGCGCTCTACCACTGGGCCGGACCTTACATGGTGAGCCGTCAGGTGGTCGCCGTGAATGACGACAGCAGCATCCAGTCCCTCAGCGACCTTGCCGGAAAGAGCATCGCCGTCCAGAGCACCGGCAAGCCGGAGGAGCTTTTTCTCAGCGGCTCCGACCCCCGCCTCCCGCAGGGGGTCGATGTGTTCAGCATCGAAGACCGCAGCGTCCAGTATGCGCTGCTGGGCTGCGGCTACGTGGACGCCATCGCCTCCCATGAGACGACCATCCTGCAATATATGAAGGACAACTCCGTGGCGTTCCGCATCCTGTCCGAGCCGCTGCTCGTCACCGGGCTGGGCGTGGCCTTTGCAACGAACGACAGCCGGGGGCTGGACAGCCAGCTGAACGATACCTTTGCGCAGCTGCGCGAAGACGGCACGCTGGAGCAGATCGTCGGCAAATATCTCGAAAACCCTTCGCAGTATCTGGAGGTGGACGCCATTGGAACATAAAAATAAGCCCACTCCGGCTGCGCGGATCTGGGCGCTCTATCTGATCGTCGGCGTGCTCTTCATGGCAGGCGTCGTCTTTTTCTCGAACTGGAAAGCGCTGTGCACAACGGAAGAGCGCTTTTGCCAGATCCTCAATTTTGTCAAATCGCAGTCCACCCGCTACGAAAAATACAACGATACCGTTGCAGCGAAGACCCTTCGCCGCACAGCGGTCTCGGTGCAGGCGCTGGTCGATGACCCCGCGCTGGACTTCTCCGACCCGCAGTGCCTGAAAAAGGAAGCCGAACGGCTCTGGCTCACCGGCATCTCCGTCCTTGACCCGGAGGGCACGCTCCTCTGCGAGTATACCGCGAACGGGATCGGCTATGCCCGGTTTGGCGACCAGCTCAGGACCGATGCCGCTCTGGATGTCTTCCGCTACCCGCAGAAGACCTATATGAAGCGCGTCCTGCTGGAAGACGGGTCTGTCGTGGATGTGACGGCACACCGGGCAGGCAGCGGCGCGGCCATCCTGCTCACCTATCGGTACACTCCGGCGGCGCTTGTCGAAGGGACGGCGCTGTCGGTCCAGAGCATTCTGGATGGCTACCCGGAAGAGACCAGCGGCACCCTGTTCATCGTGCAGAACAATCAGGTCATCGCCTCCAACCGCCCGGAGCTGATCGGGCAGGACACCACGGACAGCCCGACGGTACAGGAGATCCGCAAAGTCGGGGTCGCGGAGATGCTGACCCACACCCGCGGCTGGGACGGCTCCGGCTCCTATTTCGGGATGTACAGCCACGGGCGTACCTTTGACCTCTATGCGTATACAGATGGCAGAACGATCTTCCGTGCGTCCGTCTCCACCATCCTGATGGCACTGGCCGGTTATATCCTGCTCGTGGTCGTCCTTCAAACGCTGCGCAGGCGCTCGGCACAGGAGATGGAGCAGCAGAAAAAGGAGCAGGAGAAGAAGTATCAGGCCCAGCTGGAGGAGCAGAACCGCAAGCTGGAGATCGCGCTCCAGCACGAGGGGGCGGCAAACCGCGCCAAGCGGGAGTTCCTGTTCAACATGAGCCACGACATCCTCACCCCGATGAACGCCATCATCGGCTTCACCTCTCTGGCTGCGACCCACATCGACAACCGGGAGCAGGTGTTGGACTACCTGAAAAAGATCTCCACTTCCAGCCAGCACCTCCTCTCCCTCATCAACGATGTGCTGGATATGAGCCGCATCGAGAGCGGAAAAGTAAAGCTCGAGGAGCGCGCGGTGCATCTGCCGGATCTCGTCCACGATGTACGCTCCATCATCCAGCCCAATGTCTCGGCCAAGCGGCTGTCGCTCTTCATCGACACCATGGATGTGGAGAACGAGGACATCATCACCGACCCGCTGCGGCTGAATCAGGTGTTGCTGAACATTCTGTCCAACGCCATCAAGTTCACCCCCACCGGCGGCACGATCAGCCTCCGCATCGCCCAGAAGAACGATGCGCCCACCGGGCGTGCCCGCTATGAGTTCCGCATCAAGGACAATGGCATCGGCATGAGCGCGGAGTTCCAGAAGCACATCTTTGAGGAGTTCAGCCGGGAGGAAAGCTCCACCGTCAGCGGCATTCAGGGCACCGGCCTCGGAATGTCCATCACCAAGAACATCGTGGACCTGATGGGCGGCACCATCGCCATCGAGAGCGAGCCGGGCAAGGGCAGCGAGTTCATCGTGGACCTCTGCTTTGCACGCTGTGAGCAGAAGGTGGAGCAGCGGCAGCTCCCGCAGCTGGAAGGGTTGCGCGCACTGGTGGCGGACGACGACACCGACACCTGCCTGAGCGTCAGCACCATGCTGTCCAAGATCGGGATGCGGCCGGAGTGGACGATCTCCGGCAAGGAGGCGGTGATCCGCACCAAGTACGCGGTGGAGCGGGGCGATGAATTTAGCGTCTACATCATCGACTGGCTCATCCCCGATATGAACGGCATCGAGATCGTGCGTCAGATCCGCAAGGTGATCGGGCACAACTGCCCCATCATCATCCTGACCGCCTACGATTGGGCCGACATCGAGGAAGAAGCCCGCGCTGCTGGAGTGACCGCCTTCTGCGAGAAGCCGCTGTTCCTTTCCGAGCTGCGCAAGATCCTGTCTGAGCCGTTCTCTGCCGAGGTGTCTCCCCGCCTGCCGGAACCGAAGGCTTCCGCCTTTCAGGGGAAAAAGCTCCTGCTGGTGGAGGACAACGAGCTGAACCGCGAGATCGCAATGGAGTTTCTGACGGAAGCGGGCTTTGTGGTGGATTCTGCCGAGGACGGCGCGATCGCCGTCCAGAAGATGGAGCAGGCCGCGCCCGGCCAGTATGACCTGATCCTGATGGACATCCAGATGCCCAACATGGACGGCTACGAGGCGACGCGGCGGATCCGCGCCCTGCCGGATGCGAAAAAGGCCGGCATCCCCATCTTTGCCATGACGGCGAACGCCTTTGAAGAAGACCGCCAGAACGCGCTGAAGGCCGGCATGAACGGCCACATCGCAAAGCCGCTGGACGTCCCCCGCCTGCTGAGCATCCTTGCCGATGTACTGAAATGACCCTGCGCTCCGGGGCGCAAAAGCAGCCCTCCGCGCTCCGAAGCGCTGCAAAAACCGTATAACAAAGGAAAAAGCCCGATGGTTTCAATGAACCATCGAGCTTTTTCTTGGCGGAGTAGGAGGGATTTGAACCCTCGCGCCGTTGTTTAGACGACCTACGCCCTTAGCAGGGGCGCCTCTTCGGCCTCTTGAGTACTACTCCAGAGCAAAGTGCGTTACACTTATTTAAAAAAATGGCGGAGAGAGTGGGATTCGAACCCACGGTACGTTGCCGTACGGCAGTTTTCAAGACTGCTTCCTTAAACCACTCGGACATCTCTCCTCGTGGGCACTCGCACACGCCGTACCGAATGCCTATTTAATTTACCAGATTTTCGCCGTTCTGTCAAGCCTTAATTTCAACTTTTTCAGACATTCCCGCAGACCCCCGCCCATCGACAACCTTTTTTTGGCGAATCCCTCATTTTTCTCTTTACAAAAACATCTTTTTGTTGTACAATAGAGATGCAAGATTTTAACCTCGGAGTAAAGGAGTGTACGACCATGTCGTTTTCAGAGCTTTTGAAGCAGTGCCGCAAGCAGAAGGGGATCAGTCAGGCGGAGCTGGCATCCAAACTGGGAGTGACCCAGCAGGCCGTCGGCAAGTGGGAAAGCGGCAAATCCTCCCCCGACCCCGCCACGGTGGCCCGCATCGCCGAGATCCTGAGCACCACGGCAGACTTCCTGCTGGGGCTTTACCGCCCGGTGTCCAACGCAGCCACCCCCGAGGAGCGCTTTTTCGGCAACTACGCCGAGAGCCTCATCCCGGTCATCGGCACCGTGAAGGCCGGATACGGCGCGCTGGCCTTTGAGGAGGATTACGGGCAGGAGTACGCCCGCGTCAAGGACCCCTCCAACTATTTCTACCTCGTCGTCCGGGGTGACAGCATGGAGCCGCGCATTCAGGACGGCGACCTCGCCCTCGTCCACAAGCAGGACACGCTGGAAAACGGCGATCTGGGCGTACTGGTCTACGGCGACGAAGGCGAAGGCACCCTCAAGCGGTATATCCAGCGGGGCAACTGCGTCGTGCTGCAGCCCTTCAACCCCGCCTACAACGAGCTGGTCATCAAGGGCGATGACCTGAACCGCCTGCACATCGCAGGCCGTGTGGTCGAGACGAAGGCCAAGTGGTGAGCCTCGCCCCTCTCCCCGGGCATTTCCGTGGGGGTAAGGGGGTCGTATCCCCTTCGGGAGGTGGAGTTTTATGGAACAGTCGCTGATGGACAAGCTCACCATTCTGGCCGACAGTGCAAAATACGACGTCGCCTGCACGTCCAGCGGCGCGTCCCGTGCGGCGAGGGCCGGTACTCTCGGCAGCTGCTACGCGCCGGGCTGCTGCCACGCATTCACCGCAGACGGCCGCTGCGTCAGCCTGCTGAAGGTCCTGATGAGCAACTGCTGTGCTTTTGATTGCAGCTACTGTGTCAACCGGAAGTCCAACGACGTGCCCCGGGCCACCTTTTCGCCCCGGGAGCTGGCCGAGCTGACCATCGAGTTCTACCGCCGCAACTACATCGAGGGGCTTTTCCTGTCCAGCGCCGTGCTGGGCACCCCCGACTACACCACCGAGCGGATGCTCTCCGTCCTGCGGCTGCTGCGGAACGAATACCATTTCGGCGGCTATATCCATGCCAAGACCATCCCCGGCACAAGCCCGGAGCTGATCCGGCAGATGGGCTTCCTCGCCGACCGCCTCAGCGTCAACGTCGAGCTGCCCAGCGAGCAGAGCCTCCATCTCCTCGCCCCCGACAAGGGCCGTCACTCCATCTTCCGGCCCATGAAGCAGATCTCGGTGGCGGGCGAGGAGAGCAAAAAGGAGCTGACCCTCTACCGCCACGCTCCCAAGTTCGCCCCTGCCGGCCAGAGCACCCAGATGATCGTCGGCGCATCGCCCGAGACAGACTACCACATTTTACAGCTCTCCGAGGGGATGTACCAGAAATACGGCCTCAAGCGGGTGTTCTACTCGGCCTACATCCCGGTGTCGGACGACACCCGCCTGCCCGCACTGGACACAAAGCCGCCCCTGCTGCGGGAGCACCGGCTCTATCAGGCCGACTGGCTGCTCCGCTTCTACCAGTTCAGGGCCGACGAGATCTTGGATAAAGACAACCAGAACTTCAACCCCTATCTCGACCCCAAGTGCAACTGGGCCGTCCAGCACTACGGGCTGTTCCCGGTGGACATCAACCGTGCCCCCTTCGAGATGCTGCTGCGGGTGCCGGGCATCGGCCCCAAGAGCGCCCGCCGCATCCGGGAGGCGCGGCGGCTGTCCGACCTCGGCCTCGACGAGCTGAAGCGGATGGGCGTCGTGCTCAAGCGGGCACAGTATTTCATCACCTGCCGGGGCTTTTCGGGGGCGCACCCGGGCCGGGGCAGCGCCGGACGGGAGCGCATCACCCGGGCACTCATCGACCCCAACGTCTTCAGTGCCGGGGCCGAGCAGCTGAGCCTCTTCGCCCCGCCGGCGGTGGACCGGCTCGTTGAACAGGGCGTGCCGCCCCGGGCGGCCCAGCGGATGGTGCGGGAGGAGGCAGTGCAATGTCTGGCGAGAGCGTTGTGACCCCGCCGAAGGCCCGGAAGCTCCACGACGCCGATGTGGTCTACCTCTACGACGGCAGCTTCGAGGGCTTTCTGTGCTGCGTGTTCGAGAGCTTTGTCCAGCACGAGATCCCCTTTGCGGTCTGGACGCCCCAGCGGGAGACGGCCACCCTCTACCCTGTCCGGGACATCGAGACGGACTCCACCAAGGCCCGGCGGGTCTTTTCCAGCCTTGGGAAAAAGCTGGGCCGGGAGACAGAGTACCTCGTTAGCCGGGATTTTCTCTCCGGACAGGAGGAGAAAGAGCTGCTGCTCATCCGCTTTCTGCATCTGGCCTTCGCCCTCGGCCCCGGCACGGTCAAGCGGATGGGCCACCCGGACGTAGCACCCCTTTACGAGATGAAAAAGAGCCTCGACTGGGAGGTGGACAAGTTTCAGGGCTTCGTCCGCTTCGAAGAGCACGACGGGATGCTGGGTGCGGTCATCCACCCCAAAAACTACATCCTCCCCCTGCTGCGGGGGCATTTCTGCGCCCGCTTCCCGGAGGAGGACTTCATGATATACGACGCCGTCCATCAGGCGGTATTACTCTATCAGGGCCACGAGGCCAAGCTCCTCGAGCTGGCCGCACCGCTCACCCTTCCCCCGCCCAGCGCTCGGGAACAGGAGCTTCAGGCGCTCTGGAAGCAGTTCTACGACACGCTGGAGATCAAGGCCCGCCACAGCGAAAAGGGCCGGATGAGCCACTGTCCCAAGCGTTTTTGGCAGGATATGGTGGAAATGCGGTGATTCTTTACAAAAAGGTTGCATCTGCGCCGTTGCGCTCTGCAAAAGGTATGGTATACTAAAGGGGAGCTTCGGCAGAGCATCTGCCGCACCCACCCCGAAACGGGCTATGATAAAAGGAGCATTGTGAAAACTATGGTTCGCATTACTATGGAAGACGGCGGCGTCATCGACATCGAGCTGAACGAGGAAGCTGCCCCCATCACCTGTGAGAATTTCAAGAAGCTGGTCGGTCAGGGCTTCTACAACGGTCTGACCTTCCACCGCGTCATCCCCGGCTTTATGATCCAGGGCGGCTGCCCGCTGGGCAACGGCACCGGCGGCCCCGGCTGGAACATCAAGGGCGAGTTTGCTGCCAACGGCGTCAACAACCCCATCAAGCACACCCGCGGCGTCATCAGCATGGCCCGCAGCATGAACCCCAACAGCGCCGGCAGCCAGTTCTTCATCATGCATGAGGACGCACCCCACCTCGACGGCCAGTATGCCGCCTTTGGCAAGGTCGTCTCCGGCATGGATGTCGTGGACAGGATCGCATCCGTCCCCACCGACTGGAACGATAAACCCAAGACCGCTGTCAAGATGAAGACCGTCGAGCTGCTCGAGGGCTGATCTTCTGCACCTATGGCTTTCTCTTCGGAGGAAGCCTTTTTTTGCATCCACAGGAGGAAGTGCCGCATGAAATACGATTTCACCACCCTGCCCGACCGTCATGGCCGGGATGCCATCGCCGTAGACGGACTGGGCAAGGGCTTTGCGCCCGATGCGCCCCGGCCCGGGTTCGACGCCATCCCCATGTGGGTGGCGGACATGAACTTCGTCTGTCTGCCCACCATCCAGCAGGCCGTCATCGAGCGGGTGCAGCACCCGGCCTTCGGCTACTTCGACCCGACGCCCGAATATTATGACTCCATCATCCGCTGGCAGTCTGTGCGCAACAGCGTCACCGGCCTGACCGCCGAGGCCATCGGCTACGAGAACGGCGTTCTGGGCGGCGTCATCAGCGCGCTGAACTGCGTCTGCTCCCGGGGCGATAAGGTGCTGGTGCACAGCCCCACCTACATCGGCTTCACCCACTGCCTGACCGACAACGGTTATGACATCGTCCACTCCCCGCTGGTGCAGGACGAAGCCGACGTCTGGCGGATGGACTACGCCGACATGGAGAAGCATCTGGCCGAAGAGCACATCCATGCCGCCATCCTGTGCAGCCCCCACAACCCCTGCGGCCGCGTCTGGGAGCGGTGGGAGCTGGAAAAGGCGATGGAATTGTACAAAAAGTATAACGTCTACGTCGTCTCGGACGAGATCTGGTCGGACATCATCCTCTCCGGCCACAGGCACATCCCCACCCAGTCCATCAGTGAGGACGCCCGGATGCGGACTGCCGCCCTCTACGCCCCCTCCAAGACCTTCAACCTCGCCGGTCTCATCGGCAGCTACCACATCGTCTACGACCCGTGGTGGCGCGACCGCATCGCAAAAGAATCCTCCCTCTGCCACTACAACTCCATGAACGTCCTCTCGATGCACGCTCTCATCGGCGCCTACCGCCCCGAGGGCTATGTCTGGGCCGACGAGCTGTGCGAGACCCTGACCGGCAACGTGGACTTCGCCTGCGATTATATCGCCCGGCACTTCAGAGGCGTCCGTGTCGCAAAGCCCGAGGGCACCTATATGCTCTTTGTGGACTGCACCGATTGGTGCGCCGCCCACGGCAAAAGCATTCAGGACGTGGAGAAAGCCTGCTGGGCCGTCGGCGCAGCAGTGCAGGACGGTGTGATGTTCCACGGCCCCTGCCATCTGCGCATCAATCTGGCCTCGCCCCGCGCCCGCATCGAGGAAGCTTTCCGCCGGATGGACCAGTATGTGTTCAACGCGAAGTAAATCAATATAAATTTTATACAGCAAAAGGCCCTGAATCCACGGATTCAGGGCCTTTTGCTGTATTACTCATGTATTTTTGCCAGCCGCTCATTCAGCTTCCGCAGACCGTCCCGCACCTCGGCGGGCGAGACCACTTCGACCTTTCCGCCGAAACCGCAGACCCAGCCATAGAACTGGTCGCTGACGCAGACGGGCACGTCAAAGTGGAAGCTGCCCTTCCCTTCCGGCACAAAGATGGGCGAGGCGCCGAAGCGCTCCCGCATAGCCGATTCGAGGTCAGAAGTACACCGCAGGGTGACGCGGTGCTCCGGCCCGCCGAACATCTGGAAGTGCTTTTTCAGGTAGGAGGGCAGGTCGAAATCGGCAAACTGCTCCCTGCCCCGGCGCGGCTCGTCCAGCACCGTCACCCCGGCCATCTTATCCACCCGGTAATGGCGGATGCCCACCGGCTCCTTCTCGTCCTGATAGGCGATGAGATAGTAGCAGCCGTTCTCCCACGCCATCTGCCACGGGCTGATGGTGTAGGGGGCGGGACGTCCCGCTTTTTTGTAGCGGAAGCGCACCATTTTTCCGGTGTTGATGGCCGCGAAGAGGGCATCCACGCTGTAGGGCAGGTCCTTGTTGTCGCTTTTGGGGCGGCCATCGACATAGACCTGACGCTGGAGCTGGGTGCCCTGATACCGGGAGGCCAGCCCTTCCAGCTTATGGATGAGCTTGTCGCTGGAGGTCTTGGAGATGACCCGGCTGGACTGGACGGCGTCCACCAGAAGCTTCAGTTCGGCCAGTTCGAAGGGCCTCGTCGCCATCCAGTAGCCGCCGCTGCGGCCCCGGCGCAGCCGGATGTCGTAGCCCAGCACATTCAGCGCGTCGATGTCGCTGTAGACGCTCTTGCGCTCACAGAGGATGCCCTGCCGGGCCAGCAGCTCCACCAGCTGGGGCACATTGAGCAGATGTTCCTCATCGGTCTGCTGCTCAAAGATGCGCAGCAGCGCCAGGAGTTTGGATTTTTGTCCTTCCTGCTTGGGCATGGGCGGCCTCCTTTCGGTCACGAGTCCTTCTTGTCGAATGCGGCGCGGCGCTGGGTGGACAGGCGGAACATCTCTTCCAGTTTGTCCCGGTCGTCGGCCACGAGGGCGTCCCGCAGCTGGGCGAGGGCCGCGTCGAACTGGTCGATCTCGGAGATGAGGTTCTCCTTGTTCCAGAGGAACAGCTCAGTCCACATCTTTTCGTTGATGCGGGCGATGCGGGTCAGGTCCCGGAAGGAATCGCCTGTGTACTCGCAGAGCGAGGAGTTGTCGTTGGCGCACATGAGGCTGACGGCGATGGCATGGCAGAGCTGGCTGACGTAGCCGATCATCTTATCGTGCTCCTGCACGGTCAGGGTGCAGATGTGGCGGAAGCCCAGCACCTCAGCCAGCTCTTTCGCCCACTGGACCGCCTCGGGGGTGTTCTTCTCGGTGGGGGTGATGATGAAGTTGGCAGGGGCAAAGTTGACCTCCGCCGCGTGTTCGACGCTGGAGGTCTCACGGCCCGCCATCGGATGGCTGGCGATGAACTCCACCCCTGCCGGGCACATCGCCTGCACCGGCTCCACAAGGCCGGTCTTGACGCCGGAGACATCGGTAAAGATGCAGCCGGGCTTGAGAAGAGAGCCGTACGTCCTGAACCAGTCGATGAGGGCCGTGGGGTACAGACCGAAGATGATGTGGTCGGCCTGTGAGACAAGATCCTCGAAATCGTGGGTCTTGCCGCTGGCGATATAGCCGTGGTCGAGGGCGTATTGTAAATGCCCCTCGCTGCGGTTGATGCCGTCCACATGGAACCCGGCCTTGGAAAGCTCGAGGGCGTATTTGCCGCCCAGCAGGCCGAGGCCCACCACGAGATAACGCTTCGATTTATCCAGCATATTCTACCTCCGCGCCTAACGGCTTGATGGCTTCAAAGAAATGGGGCCAGCTCTTCTGCACGGCCTCCGCGTCGTCGATAGAGAGGGGCAGCCCGGCGGCCAGCGCCAGCACCGTGAGGCTCATGACCACCCGGTGGTCGTTGTGGCCATGGAGGGGCGCGGCGGGGGCGTGGAGCTTCCCTGCGCAGCCGTGGATGGTGATGGTGCCGCCCTCGCTTTCCAGCACGCCGCCGCAGGCCCGCAGCTCGGCTTCCATGGCCGCGATGCGGTCGCTCTCCTTGATGCGGAGGCGCTCGGCGTTGCGGATGGTGGTGGTCCCCTCGCAGAACAGGCCCAGCACCATCAGCACGGGGCCAAGGTCGGGGCAGTCGGCAAGGTCGATGTCGGTGCCGCGCAGGGGAGCTTTCCCGAGCCGGATGCCCTCATCGGTGACGGACAGCTCCGCCCCGCAGCGGCGCAGGATGCCGAGGATGGCCGCATCACCCTGTAAGGTGTCGGCGGACAGGCCCTTGAGGGTCACGCCGCCCTGCACCGCCCCCAGCACCGCCGGGAACGCCGCCTGACTGTAATCTCCCTCCACCGTGTAGTCGCAGGGGGCATACTGCTGCCCGCCCGGGAGGAAGAGGGTGTTCTCGTCCTGCCAGCGGCTCTCGACGCCGAAACGGCGCTGTGCCGCCCGGGTCATCTCGATGTAGCTGCGGCTCTCCACCGGCGGGATGAGATGGAGGGTGCTGTCCCCTGCCAGCAGGGGCAGGGCGAACAGCAGCCCGCTGATGAACTGGCTCGACACATTGCCCGCCAGCTCGTACTCGCCGCTTTTCAGAGCGCCCTCGACGGTCAGGCCCGCCGGGGATGGCTCAAAGCGGAGAGACTGCTCATGATATAACGCCTCGTACACCGACTGGGGCCGCTCCATCAGTCGGCCCCGGCCCACGAAGGTCACCCTCTGCCCGGTGAGGCTGGCGATGGGGATGAGGAAGCGGAGGGTGCTGCCGCTCTCGCAGCAGTCCACCGGGGCTTCGACGGGGAGGAACTGTCCCAGACCCTCTACCACGGCGTTGTCCGGGCCGGTGCGCACTTTGGCGCAGAGCTGTCCGGCGGCGGAGAGGGTGGCCGAGATGTCCTTGCTGAACTCGAGGTTCCCGATGTGAGAAGTACCCTTCGCCAGCGCAGCGCAGAGCACCGCCCGGTGGGCCATGCTCTTGCTGGGCGGCGCAGTGATGGCCCCGCCGATGCCGCCGGGGGCTTGCTTTATCGTTACCAACATAATAATCCTTCCGGCGGCTTGCCCTCTCCGTCATTGCTCACGCAATGCCACCTCTCCCAAAGGGAGAGGCTTTGGCCTCACGGTCACGTTTTTGGCTCTCCCTTTGGGAGAGCTGTCACCGAAGGTGACTGAGAGGGCAAGGCTGCTTCTCATTTACATATCCCTTCCGATGGCCCATGCGACCTGACGGCACTTTGCCATGGCCTGCGCAAAGGCCTCCGGAGTCAGGCACTGCGCACCGTCGCTCCATGCGTGGCGGGGGTCATAATGCACCTCCACCTCGAGGCCGTCGGCACCGGCGGCCACGGCGGCGATCATCATCGGCTCCACAAGGTTCGCCTTGCCGGTGGCGTGGCTGGGATCCACGATGACGGGCAGATGGGTCTTTTCGTGGATGATGGGCACAGCGGAGAGGTCGAGGGTGTTGCGGGTGTACTTTTCAAAGGTACGGATGCCCCGCTCGCAGAGGATGACCTGCTCGTTGCCTCCGGCCATGATGTACTCGGCGCTCATGATCCACTCCTCGATGGTGTTGCAGAGGCCGCGCTTGAGCAGGACGGGCTTATGCATCTTGCCCACGGCCTTGAGCAGCTGGAAGTTCTGCATATTGCGGGCACCGATCTGCACCACGTCCACATACTCCTCGAACTCGGGGATGCGGTCCTCGCTCATCAGCTCGGAGACGATGGGCATACCGGTGGCCTCCCGGGCCTTCACCATGTCAAGGATGCCCTCGGTCTCGAGGCCCTGAAAGGAGTAGGGCGAAGTGCGGGGCTTGTATGCGCCGCCCCGGAAGAGGGTCGCGCCGCCCGCCTTGACGCCCTGCGCGATGCGGAGGGCCTGCTCCGCGCTCTCGATGCTGCACGGGCCTGCCATGACCGCGATCTTCTCCTTGCTGCCGATCTTGACGCCGCCGCAGTCGATGACGGAGTCTGCCGGGTGGAAGAGGCGGTTGGCCCGCTTATAGGGGGCAGAGACGCGGGTGACGTTGTCGATCCAGGGGTTGGCGAGGACGTCCCGCTCGTCGATCTTCGTCGTGTCGCCCACGAGGCCGAAGACATTGTAGTCCTTGCCGGTGATGAGGGTGACGTCGAGGCCCTGCTTTTCAAAGCGGTCCACGATCTTTTCCAGTTCTTCCTTGGGGGTGCCCTTTTTGGTGGAGATGATCATAGAATTTCGTTCCTTTCACTCTTTCTTTTCCGCTCACATGACCAGATGGGTGTGTGCGCTGCCGTCCAGACGAAGCAGCTGGGTCAGATAGGCCGCAGCGTGCAGATAGCCGCTGATGCCCTCACCGATGAAGTGTCCCTGACAGCCGAAGGAGACGATGTCCGTCTTGCGGAACGGCTCATGCTCGTCCGGCTCGCTCAGCAGCACCTCCACGGCAGGCACGCCGCAGAGCCGCAGCGCGTCGAGGATGGCGACGCTGTAGTGGGCATATCCGCCGGGGTTCAGGATGATGCCGTCTGCCCGGCCTGCGGCAGACTGGATCTCATCGATGAGGTCGCCCTCGTGGTTGGACTGAAAAAACTCCACCTCGAGGCCCATCTGGGTGCAGCACAGCTCGAGATAATCCAGCAGACCGTTGTAGTCCAGCTGGCCGGCCACGCCCGGCTCGGTGAAGTGCATCATATTGAGGTTGGGGCCGTTAATGACTAAAAATTTCATCCAGAGCCTCCATTGCGGCGGCCACGGCGTCCTCCACCGTGCCGCTGTTGGGGATGACGGCATCTGCCGCCGCGAGATACAGGGGGCGGCGCTCCGCCTCCATCTGCCTGAGCGCCTCGGGGCTGGACGAGAGAGGCCGTCCGCCGCCCACCGTCAGCGCATCCAGAGGCCGGTCGATAAAGAGCACGACGCCGTTCTGGTGCAGGGCGCGCAGATTTTCGCCCCGCTTGATGATGCCGCCGCCGCAGGAGAGCAGCTGACGGCCCTCTTTTGCAAAGCGGGCGGTCTGGGCCGACTCCCTCGCCCGGAAGCCGTCCTCGCCCTCGGCGGCGAAGATGTCCGGGATGCTGCGGCCGTCGGCCTTCACGATCTCCTCGTCGAGGTCGATGAACCGCTTGCCCAGCTTGTCTGCCAGCAGGCGGCCCACCGTGGACTTGCCGCTGGAGGGCATCCCGATGAGGGCCACATTCAGCATATCGCGGCGGAGCGCGGCAGTGACGCGGCGGATCTCCCCCGCCGCATCGTCGAACTTCCGGCTGAGGAAGTATTCGGCGGCGTACACCGCCTGCGCCACCAGCATCTCGAGGCCTCCCACGGCCACCGGGACGCCGGCCTCCTCGGCCCGCAGGATGAGTTCGGTCTTATCCGGGTTATACACCACGTCCAGCACCGCTTCCAGCCCGGGCATTCGGGCAACGTCCAGACTGCACACCCCTACGTTGGGGTACATCCCGGCGGGGGTGGTGTTGATGACGATCTGTGCGCCGCTGGACACAGCTTCCTCATAGGAGAGCTGGCCCTTGGCGGCGTCGGGCGTCCGGCTGACGGTCAGCACCTTCGCCGCGCCCTTGTCCCGGGCGACGGCACTGGTGGTGTTATGGGTGCCGCCGGTGCCGAGGATGAGGACGGTCCTGCCCGCGAAATCGACGCCGTGGGCGTCACACAGATGGGCAAAACCGAGATAGTCGGTGTTGTAGCCGTAGAGCAGGCCGTTCTTGTTGACGACGGTGTTCACCGCGCCGATGGCCTTGGCCCGGGGGTCGATGTAGGTGCAGTACTCCATCACCAGCCGCTTATAGGGGATGGTGACATTGATGGCCTTGAACTGCCGCTTGGTGAGGAAGGCCCGGGCCTCCTCCTCGGTGGGCAGGGGGCAGAGGTCGTAGCGGTAGCCGCAGAGCATCTCGTGGATGAGCTTCGAGTAGGAGTGGCCCAGCTTCGAGCCGATGAGTCCGTATTCCATCACAGTCCCTCCCTGCGGTAGCTGGTGGGCCGTTCCATCCATGCCGTGCCGTAGCGGGCCGTCAGCAGGTCGCCCACAGCCAGCGCGGCGGCGCAGGTCTGAACGATGGCGGCACGGGGCACGATGCAGGGGTCATGGCGGCCCTGAATGGAGAGGGGTGCATCCTGCTTTGCAAGATAGTCCACCGTCTCCTGTTCCTTGTAGATGCTGGGCGTCGGCTTGACGGCGGTGCGGAAGACCACGGGCATCCCATTGGAGATGCCGCCGTTGACCCCAGCGTTGTGGTTGGTGGCGGTAACGATGGTGTTCCCCTTCATCCGGAAAGCGTCGTTGGCCTCCGAGCCTTTCAGGTCGGCGAAACCGAAGCCGGTGCCGAACTCGATGCCCTTGACGGCAGGCACGGAGAAGGCCATGTGGGAAAGCAGGCTCTCCACGCTGTCAAAGTACGGCTCGCCCACACCGGCAGGCAGGCCGAGGATAGCCGTCTCAAGGATGCCGCCCACGCTGTCGCCCTCCGCCCCGGCGGCGCGGATGGCCGCCTTCATCGGCTCTTCGACGGAGGCATCCAGCAGCGCGAAGCCTTCGCCCTTATTTTCCAGCACGCTGACCTGCGCGGCCAGCGCAGCGGTATCGTCCAGCGCAAAAGGGGTATCGGAGAGGCCGGCACAGCGGGCGATGTGGGTGGTGATGTCGATGCCGGCGCGGCCCAGCGCCCCCAGCACGATGGCTCCGCCCGCCACCAGCGCGGCGGTGATCCGGCCCGAGAAGTGCCCGCCGCCCCGGGCGTCCTGAAAGCCGTGGTATTTGGCATAGGCGGTGTAGTCCGCATGGCCGGGGCGGAGCAGGTCGGCGGTCTTGGCGTAGTCGCCGCTGCGGGTGTTCTGATTTTCGATCATGAGGGCGATGGCTGTGCCGGTGGTGTGGCCGTTCACGACGCCGGAGAGCAGCTGGACCCGGTCGGCCTCCACCCGGGGGGTGGAGAGACCGTCGCCCCGGGCGCGGCGCCTGTCCATACAGGCGGCGATGAACGCCTCGTCCACCGGCACCCCTGCGGCCATGCCGTCCAGCACGCCGCCGATGGCCCGGCCATGGCTCTCGCCGAAGATGGTCAGCGCCAATGCGCTGCCAAAGGTGTTTTTCATGGCTCAGTCCTCCATGCCCAGCAGAGTGCGCAGGCCCTCCACCGGGATGGTCTCGGCACGCCAGCAGCCCAGACCCGGCACCTTGATGACGGTGATCTGTCCGCCCTGCGCCTTCTTGTCGTGGAGCATCTCGGCGTAGACTTTATCCTTATTGTAGGCGGTGCGCAGGGGCAGGCCCAAACGGCGGTAGACCGCCCGGACGCGCTTCTGCAATGCCTTGGATTCGATCATGGGCAGCATCCCCAGCGCCACGCATTCGCCGTGGTAGAGGCCCACGGTGCGGCGTCCCCTGACGCCCTTGACGGCCTCGATGCCGTGGCCGATGGTGTGGCCGAAGTTGAGGGCCTTGCGCATCCCGCGCTCGGTCTCATCCTGCTCCACGATGCTCTTCTTGAAGCGGAGGCTGCGATAGATGATCTCTCCGATCTGCTCGTCGATGTCGCCCTTTTCAAAGATAGCGAACAGCTCCGGGTCGGCCAGAAGGCTCGCCTTCACCGACTCGGCCAGACCGTTGATGTACTGGCGGCGGGGCAGGGTGGCGAGGGTGCTGGGGTCCACGATGACCAGCTTGGGCTGCCAGAAGGAGCCGACGATGTTTTTCGTCTCGCCCAGATCCACCGCCGTCTTGCCGCCGATGGAGGAGTCGATCATGGAGAGCGTGGTGGTGGGGCAGTTGATGAAGTCGATGCCCCGCATATAGATGGAGGCGGCAAAGCCCGCCAGATCGCCCACGACGCCGCCGCCCACGGCGATGACGAGGTCGCCGCGTCCCATATTGAACTCCAGCATCTGGCGCAGGACACTTTCCAGAATCTTCATGCTCTTGCTGGCCTCACCCTGCGGCACGGTGATGATCTTTGCGTCGCGGCACTGGTCGGCCACCCGCTGGGCATACTCTGCCGGGACGCCTGCGTCCGTCACCACCGCCACACGGCGGTCGAGGCGGGCGAACTGGTACAAGTTCTCCAGTGCGCCGTTTTTCAGGATGATGTCATAGCTGCGCTCACCCAGATTCATGGTGAGCTTTGTGCCGATAAATCCACTCATTTCGTATACACTCCTAACAGCCGCACGGTGCGGCAGGTATGATCCAGCTCGCGCAGCAGCGCGGCGGTCTCGTCGTCGGCGGGGTCTCCCACCAGCTCGACGTAAAAATAGTAATCGAAGGGAACATGGGGCAGCGGACGGCTCTTGATGGATTCCATGTCGTAGCCGAACCGGCCGATGACCTGAATGACCTCGGCCAGCTTGCCGGGCTTGTTGTCCAGCGTGAAGAGCAGCGAGAAGCGGTTGCCCCCGGTGGGCTTTTCGCGGCTGAGGACGATGAAGCGGGTGGTGTTGTCGCCGTCGGTGTTGATGCTGGGCACAAGGACCTCCAGCCCGTAGAGGGCAGCGGTCTCCGCGCTGGCGATGGCGGCTTGGGACGGGTCGCCGGACTCTGCCACGAACTTTGCCGCCATGGCCGTATTCGGCATGGCTGTGGCGGGCAGATGGAACTGCTTTAAGAACGTCTCGCTCTGGGCGATGGCCTGCTGGTGGCTGTAGACGTGCCGGAGCTGGGCCAGCTGGGTGCCGGGCAGGACGAGCAGGTTCTGGGAGATGGGCAGGTCATAGACGTCCACCACCCACAGCTCCGGGTAGTTATAGCACAGGTCCAGCACGGCGGAGACATCGCCCGCGTGGCTGTTCTCGAAGGGCACGACGCCGTGGGCGGCGTCCCCCCGCCGGACGGCCTCGAAGACCTCGTCCCATGTCGGGTAGCTCACTGCCTCCGCGTGGGGGAAGAGCGCCCGCAGCGCGATGTGGGCAAAAGCGCCCTCCACGCCCTGATAGGCGGCGCGATTCTCGCCCAGCACCTCCGCCTCGTACTGCTTGGCGACGTCCATCATGTTCTGGACATGATCTCTGTAGTAGGGCCGGAGGGCGGGGTCCTGAATGCGGGCCGCAGCCTTTTCCAGCACCACCGCCTCCCGTGCGGCGTCATAGACCGGCAGGCCGTGGGCCTGCTTGTATTGGGCGACGCTGAGCACGGCGGCCATCCGCCGCTCAAACAGGGCGGCCAGCTGCGCATCCACCGCGTCGATCTCAGCGCGGGCCTGTTCCAGTGTGTCCATCTGTTCCACATCCTTCGGGTAAAATTTCAGCTCCTGTTGGGACGATACCTAGTAAGTATACCATAACCCGGACGAGGAAACAACAAGCGCCACTCCCTTTGAGGGTGGAGAATATTTCAAATCCGGGGCCGTCAACGCGAAGAGATTGCAACAAAAAAGCCCTCTCCGAGGCGGTCGGAGAGGGTCATTTCATTTATCTGTCCTGTTTGCGCAGGTCTTCCCTGCTGCGGGGGGTGCCGAACACCCGGCCATAGGGGTTGTCGAGGTCGGCGGCTTTTAACGGCACCGCCTTTTTCTCGGGCTTTTCGGGGACGCTGATGTGCCCCGCCCTGCCCTTGCGCCGAACGCGGAACCGCATGGCTCAGCCCTCCGGCGCAACGGTGGAGACAGCCCCCGCCGTCAGCTTCTGCCACAGCTCCTCACCTCCGGCGAGGTTGTCGGCGGTGCCGCTGTTCCATGCGCCCCGCATCCCGACGTAGAACTGGGACATATACTCCTGACTGGACCCACTGCGGCTCTGGGTGGTGTCGGGGCCGTAGCTGCCGAGGTCGAGGCCCGCCAGCACGGGGCAGTCGCTCCACTTATAGACCATGTTCCACCAGTCCTCGTCGCTGTCGGCGGCGGGCAGGCTGCCGTCCAGATACCGCAGCGAGCCGGTGCTCTCCTCAAACCCTGCCGGGTCCCAGAGCAGAAAGACGGAGCTCAGGCCGCCCTGCACATCGGCGGCAAGCTTGGTGGTGCCCGCCATGGTCAGGTAGGCGTCGCTCTCGGTCTGGGTCTCGCCCTCGGCGTAATCGAGGGTGTAGACGTTCAGGGTCACGACCACCTTGCCGTCGCCGTTGCGGTCCTCGCCGTAGTCCGCCAGAGCTTCCTGCAAGGCGTTCACGGTGTCCTCGGGCAGGTAGTAGGGGGCCACCACGGCCACGTTGTAGTCGGGCTTGGTGACGAAGAAATACTGCCCGATAAAGTTATAGGCCACAAAAACCACGGCGATGCCGATAAGGATGACCCACTTGAGGTTATAGTCCCACCAGTTGGCCCAGCGCTCCTTGCGGGTATACTGTTTTTCCCTGCGGGGGGCGATGTCCTTCGGGTCGATGTCGCGCTCGTAACGGTAGCTTGCCATGCGGCAGTGTCCTCCCAGTTTTTGTGTTACAGCTGTGCCAGAATGGTCTGGCGGACGGCGGCGGGCAGTTCCTTCTGCTCAGCGCGGCTCATGCCCGCCGTCTGGATGGGCGGCAGCACCCGGATGCGCACCGTGCCGGGCGTCGTCCGGTTGCCGTGGGCCTCGAACAGCCCCCGTGCGCCGGAGATCGCCACCGGCACCACCGGGGTTTCAGTCTTCACAGCGATGCGGAAAGCACCGGCCTTGAACTCGCCGGCGCCGCCCTCCTCGCCCTTGTAGCGGGTGCCCTCG
The DNA here is from genome assembly GCF_020687345.1 of Faecalibacterium butyricigenerans. Lineage (NCBI taxonomy): Bacteria > Bacillati > Bacillota > Clostridia > Eubacteriales > Oscillospiraceae > Faecalibacterium > Faecalibacterium butyricigenerans. The sequence continues at coordinate 26,818 of NZ_JAJEQL010000003.1, read as the reverse complement.
GGGAAGATGATGAAGCTCCTGCCGCTCTCTACGATAGCGGTGGCGTCGTTGAGGGCGCGCACCGAGGCGCGGACGTCATCGCGCTGGACGAAGACACAGCCCAGCAGCTTCATCCAGCGGCTGAGCAGGGGGATCTTTTCCAGCTCCTCCTTGGCGAGGATGCCGTAGGGCCTGTCGAGGCTGGCCAGCAGCAGGGGGATGTCATAATAGCTGCGGTGGTTCGCCACAAAAACGCAGGGTCCCTCTTTCGGGATGTTGTCCAGCCCCTCGACGCTGAGCCGGACGCCGGTGATGTGCAGGATGCCCCGGCTCCAGTGGGGGATGTGCTGCTCCACCAGACGGCGCACCGTCTCGGTGTCGCCGGCGGCCTGTGCACGCTCGGCTTTGCGCAGCACGCCGTAGTGGACGATCATGTAGCCAAACAGATAGGTGAACATCGCAATGGTGCGGAAAATGCTCACAGAGAGATTCCTCCTTTCGGCTGAAAAGCCGTCTCTATTGTAACACACTCCGCCCCAAAAAGGGAGAGGAAACACTTTTTTTACATTTCGGGGGCTTTGCGGCTTGCAAAATCCACAAAATCCGGGTATATTTATAATCAGAAAGCCAGCACAATGGTGTTTTATGCCAAACCATGCTGTGCAATGTGAGCTGTCCCAGAGACAGCGAGAGAGGATATTCACATACCATGAGTCTGTTCCCTTCTGCAAACGATTTCAAGTCCGGGCCGGGCGTGGAAAAGGACGCCCCCCGCAAGACCGGCGTCGGCCGCTTCTTCGAGCTGGTGGGCCGGGATATGAGCGGGATGTTCCTTGCCAACCTGCTCACCTGTCTGGGCTTTCTGCCGGTCATCTGTCTGGTGTACATCGGCTTCCTGATGAACAGCCTGCCGGTCATGGTCCTCAGCGCCGCCGTGGGCGGCATTCTGGCCGGACCGGTGCTGGCGGGGATGTACGACACCGTCCTGCGCGCCCTGCGCGACGAGGCCGGCTACTGGTGGACCACCTACCGCAAGGCCTTCCGGCAGAACTTCAAGGCCAGCATCCTGCCGGGGATGCTCTACTGCGTCGTGGTCACGGTGCAGGTTTTTCTCGTCTACTTCTGCTTCAATATGCTCTACCACGGCACCAACGTCGGCGTGGGGATGTGGGTGGCCACGGTGCTCAACCTCATCCTCTTCCATATGCTCTTCTCCTATCTGTGGCCCCAGATCGTCCTGCTGGACCAGCCCCTCGGCCAGACCCTCAAAAACAGCGTCAACTGCATGATCGCCTTCCTGCCCCACGCGCTGGCGGCGTCCCTCGTGACGGTGCTGTTCTGGGGCCTCGTCATCCTCTGTATGCCGCTGGGCCTTCTGCTCATGCTGGTGTTCGGCTTCTGGTTTCAGGTGGAGATCACCAGCCAGATCGTCTACGGCGACCTCGACCGGGTGTTCCACATCGAGGAGAACATCCGCAAGCTCCACGACGCCGAGTACGAGGCCGAGATGGCCTCGGAGCGCAGCGACGGCGAAGAATAAACAGCGCAATGACGCGGAAAGGGGATGCGTGCAATGGAACAGCGGAACAATCTGGTGCTGCAGGGCACGGAGACGTTTTCCCGCGGGCAGCTCGATAATGTGGCGCTGGACAACGGCAGCGTCGTGCTGGACAGCGTGGCCGGGCGGTATCTGCAATACGGCAGCTATACCACGCCTGAGTTCGCCATGCCGGCCTTCTGTAATCTGAACGTCAGCTGGAACGCCCACGCACCCCAGAACACCATGGTGGAGGTGCGCTGCCGGGTCTACGCAGGCGGCAACTGGACGGGCTGGATGAGCTTCGGAAAGTGGGCGCCCGATTACCCCCGGAGCAGCATCAACGCCCACAGCGACGACGGCCTCATCTTCCTGATGGGCGACACCGTGACCGTGGCCCTGCCCGGCGGCGGCACCGGCGTCCAGCTTCAGGTGAATCTCTCCACCAACGACGACAAAGTCACCCCGGCGCTCCGGCTGCTGTCGGCGGCGGTCCGCCCCCTCGCGTGGGAAAAGCAGGACGGCCACCCCATCAACCGCCGCCTCTACTTACCGGAGTACTGCCTCTCCGCCCACGACCCCAGTTTCGGGCGGGAGATGGACCTGCCGCTGGTGATGGCGGCGCTGATGAACCGCTGGGGCGAGGACATCCTGCCCGAGGAGGTGGCCCACATCATGGCCGACAAGGCCACCGGCAGCACCGGCAACGCCGCCTTTGCGGCGGCCGCAGCGGGCTGCTGCGGCTACCCCTGCTGGCAGGCGTGGATGGATCTGAAAGACCTGCGGGAACAGATCCACGACGGCTGCTCGGTGGCCGTCCGCATCGAGCGCCACATCCGGGGCCAGCGCGACCCGGTGGGCGTCTGGATGGGCCTGCGGGGCTTCGGCCATGACGACGCCGTCCTCGCCGACTTCGTCCTCCTCAACGACCCCACCGCCGACAGCGACGGGGCGGTGAACTGCACGATGGCGGTGACAGACTTTGCCCGCTACTTCACCGGGCGGGCCATCGCCCTCCGCCCTAAGCCCCGGGACATCGAGGCCGACCGGCCCCGGCGCGTCCCCTGCAGCTTCGAGTACAGCACCGAGGACGACTGCTGGTATCTGTCCCTCCGGGGCCAGCGCCAGCTCCTCCCGGCCGAGTTCTCCGGCTGGGCGGCCTGCAGCCCCCACGACGGCGTGGCCCATGCCACCACCGCCCACCGCACCTTCCGGCGGATGGAGCGGACGCGGACGGGGGGGTTCCGCTTCCCGCCCGAGCAGACGGCCAGCGGCGGACGCTGCAGCATCTACATCATCGACCAGACCGGCACCATGCAGTTTGCCGAAGTGCGGCTGCCCACCCCGCCGCCGGCCCCGTCGGCCCCCGAAGCCAACCAAAGCACTCTGTCCCCTGCCCCCTGAGGGGCACACCAGACGCTTTCAATGGATAAATCATCAATATGGGAGGAATACATTATGGCAAAGACGATCATCACTTTGGGCCGTGAGTACTGCACCGGCGGACGCTACATCGCAAAGGACGTGGCGCGCGCACTGGGCATCAAGCTCTACGACAAGGAGCTGATCACCATGGCAGCCAAAAATTCCGGACTGTCCGAGGAGGCCGTGGCCGCCAGCGAGAAGCGGCACACCCACAGCCTGCTCTACAGCCTGTATACGATGGGCAACGACCTTCCTCTGGGCGATCAGGTCTTCATCCTGCAGAGCCGCATCATCAAGCAGCTGGCCGACGAAGGCCCCTGCGTCATCGTGGGCCGCTGCGGCGACTATGTCCTGCGCGACCGCAAGGATGTGCTGCGCGTCTTTGTCTACGCCCCCAAGGAGTGGCGTCTGGCCTACGGCAAGGAGAACAATATGCTGCAGGCCAAGGACGAAAAGGGCATCAAGGATGAGGTCGAGAAGACCGACCGCAACCGCGCAGCCTACTACAATTACTACACTCAGAACCGCTGGGGCGATGCCCACAACTACGATCTGGCCATCAACGCCGCACTGGGCCACGACGCCTGCGTGCAGATGATCCTTGCCGCCGCAGAGGCCAAGGAAAAGTCGATGGAGGGCTAAAGGCCCTGTCTCCCCGGAGAGGTAGAACAAAACAACGATGCTGCGTGGGTAGGGCGCTTTTGCGCTCTGCCCACGTTTGCGGCATAGAAAAAGCACACAACCCCCAAGTTATCAACAGCAAAAGGAGAAACCGTGGAAAACAAGCAGCCCCAGACCGCTCCCGCAGATGTGCGGGAAAACATTATGGGCACGATGGACATCAATCCTCTGCTCATCAAGCTCAGCGTACCGATGATGATATCCATGCTGGTGCAGGCCCTCTACAACGTGGTGGACTCCATCTTCGTGTCCCACGTCAGCGAGAACGCCCTGACCGCCGTTTCGCTGGCGTTCTCATTGCAGAACGTCATGATCGCCGTAGGCGTCGGCACCGGCGTCGGCGTCAACGCCCTGCTCTCCAAGAGCCTTGGCGAAAAGGATCAGGCGCGGGCCAACAAGACCGCCGAAAACGGCATTTTTCTGTCCCTGTGCAGCTACGCCGTCTTCCTCCTCATCGGCCTCACCTGCATGAAGCCCTACTTCTACGCCCAGACCTCGGACATGGACATCGCCCGGCAGGGCATCCTGTATCTGAGCATCTGCTGCGTCCTCAGCCTCGGCCTCTTCACCCAGACCACGGGCGAAAAGCTGCTGGCCGCCACCGGCCGCACCCACCTCAGCATGATCAGCCAGCTGGTGGGCGCTGTGGTGAACATCGTGCTGGACCCCATCTTCATCTTCGGCTACTGCGGCGAGGCCCTGTCCGGCACCACCGGCGCTGCTGTGGCCACCGTCATCGGTCAGTTCTGCGGCGCGGGCATGACGCTGTACTTCAACCTCAACAAAAACCCCGACATCCAGATCAGCTTCCGGGGCTTCCGCCCCAGCGCCAAGGCCATCGGCCGCATCTACACCGTCGGTCTGCCCAGCATCGCCATGCAGTGCGTGGGCAGCGTCATGACCTTCTTCATGAACCAGATCCTGATGGCCTTCTCGGCCACGGCGGTGGCGGTCTTCGGCGTCTATTTCAAGCTGCAGAGCTTCGTCTTCATGCCCATCTTCGGCATGAACAACGGCATGGTGCCCATCATCAGCTACAACTACGGCGCACGCAGGCCGGAGCGGGTCAAAAAGACCATCCGCCTCGCAGTCTTCTACGCCGAGTGCATCATGCTGGTGGGCTTCTGCATCTTCCAGTTCCTGCCGGATAAGCTGCTGAGCCTCTTTGCCGCCAGCGACGCCATGTTGGCCATCGGCATCCCGGCTCTGCGCATCATCTGCCCCCACTTCCTGCTGGCGGGCGCGGGCATCGTGCTCAGCTCGGTGTTTCAGGCACTGGGCAACGGCGTGTTCAGCCTCACCGTCTCCATCTGCCGCCAGCTGGTGGTGCTCATCCCCGCCGCATGGCTGCTGAGCCGCACCGGCGAGGTGAATATGGTCTGGTGGTCCTTCATCATCGCCGAAGTGGTCAGCCTGACCCTGAGCCTCATCTTCATGGCCCGCATCAACCGCACCGTCATCGTCCCGCTCTATGAGGAGCAGGACGCGGCTGTATAAAAACTCCCCTCGTGGACGAAAGGAACGTGAACTCTATGGCAAAAAAGCTGAAGTGGAACCTCATCCTCATGAGCCTGCTCTATCTGGCACTGGGCATCTTTTTGCTGATGGTGCCCGGCACGGCCCTCAACGTGGTCTGCTACGCACTGGGCGGCGTGGTACTGGCCTGCGCAGCCGTGCAGCTGGTGCGCTATTTTGTCGTAGAGCGCGGCGTGTTCCAGAGCCAGCTCACCCTCATCTCGGGCCTCGTCTGTCTGGCGCTGGGCGCGTTCCTCATCATCCGCAGCGACATCGTCGTCCGGGTGCTGCCCATCGTGTTCGGCCTGTTCATCATCTTCGACAGCCTTGGCCGCGTCCAGAACGCCCTTGAGCTGCGCCGGTGTGAGTATTCGAGCTGGAAGGTCTTCCTGCTGCTGGCGGTGCTCAGCGTCATTCTGGGCATCGTGATGGTGGTAGACCCCTTCGGCACGATGGAGACGCTGGTCATGGCCATCGGCCTCATCCTCATCCTCGAGGCCGCCCTCAACCTGCTGAGCGCGCTGTACACCATGCTGGCCGTCCGGCGCTTCATGAAGCTGCACCCCGAGACCCAGTCGATGCTGGAGGCCGTCACTGGCAAGGACCTGAACGGCGACGGCGTCATCGCCCCGGACATCGCCCACGCCGACGCGGAGGCGACCGCCGTGGAGTTGGACCATGTGGACGAGAGCGCCGAGGTGGAGCAGGAGGAGGAATAACTTCAGGCGGCTTGCCCTCTCCGTCTGCTCCCGCTGGTCGCATCCACTGCCCGGGTTGCGGCACCCAGCATCCACAGCGCTTCGCGTGCGTCTTGCTGGCCGCGGCCCCAACAATGATTTCCTGCTTCCGCCACTGGCGGCGGTCATCATTGTTGCTCCCAAAGGGAGAGGCAGAAAGCCTCCCGGCAGGCCAACGGCTCTCCCTTTGGGAGAGCTGGCATTGCGAAGCAATGACTGAGAGGGCAAGCCCGCTGCCCGCAGACCAAACCGTTACCGAAATATAAGCCCCAAACATCATAACACAAAAGGAAAAAAGAGAGCTATGGAAAAGTACGATCTCATCATCGTTGGTGCCGGCCCGGCCGGTATCTTCACCGCCGTGGAGCTGCTGCGCCGCGGCAGCAAGAAGCACATCCTGCTGGTGGAAAAAGGCAAGCCGGTGGAAAAGCGCCACTGCCCCAAGGCAGAGCTTGGCCACTGCGTCAACTGCCGCCCCACCTGCGCCATCACCACCGGCTTCTCCGGCGCAGGCGCATTCTCCGACGGCAAGCTGAGCCTCTCCTATGAGGTCGGCGGCGACCTGCCCAGCCTCATCGGCGAGGAGTTTGCGCAGGAGCTGATCGACTACACCGACAAGATCTACCTCGAGTTCGGCGCAGACCCCCACGTCGAGGGCATCTACACCGGCGAGGACATCAAGGAGATCCGCAAGAACGCCATCCACGCCGGTCTGAAGCTGGTGGACTGCCCCATCCGCCACCTCGGCACCGAGAAGGCACAGGAGCTTTACCTCGCCATCCAGAACTATCTGGCCGACAACGGCGTGGAGATGCTCTTCTCCACCGAGTGTGAGAACATCATCCTCGAGAACGAGGAGTGCAAGGGCGTGCTGCTGCGTCAGGGCAGTGGCGAACCCCGGGCCGTCTACGGCGACACCGTGGTCATCGGCACCGGCCGCCGCGGCGCCGACTGGCTCGAAAAGATCTGCGCCGAGCACCACATCGCCCACAAGCCCGGCACCGTGGACATCGGCGTCCGCGTCGAGTGCCGCAACGAGGTCATGGAAAAGGTGAACAAGGTACTCTATGAGTCCAAGCTCATCGGCTACCCGAAGCCCTGGAAAAACAAAGTGCGCACCTTCTGCCAGAACCCCGGCGGCTTCGTGGCGCAGGAGAACTACGACAACGACCTCGCCGTCGTCAACGGCCACAGCTTCAAGGAGAAAAAGAGCGAGAACACCAACCTCGCCATCCTCGTCTCCCACAACTTCACCGAGCCGTTCAACCAGCCCATCGCCTACGCCCAGAAGGTGGGCGAGCTGACCAATATGCTGGGCGCAGGCCACATCATGGTCCAGCGCTACGGCGACATCCTCGACGGCAAGCGGACATGGCAGAAGGAGCTGGCCCAGTCCAACGTCAAGCCCACCCTGAAGGACGCCGTGGCCGGCGACATCACCGCCGCCATGCCCTACCGCGCCATGACCAACATCATCGAGTTCATCAAGATGCTGGACATGGTCGTGCCCGGCTTTGCCGCCAACGAGACCCTGCTGTACAGCCCCGAGCTGAAGTTCTACTCCAACAAAGTCAAGATGGACGCAAACCTCGACACCAACATCAAGGGCCTGCACTGCCTCGGCGACTCCTCCGGCTGGACCCGCGGCCTGATGATGGCCTCCGTCATGGGCGTGCTGATGGGCCGCAAGCTGGCCGAGAAGGAAGGCTGCTGAGCTGCCATTCTGCACTAAGCTGCGCTGAATATTTGTTTCCCGACGCCCCTCCGCCCCCTGCGGAGGGGCGTTTTTGCGTCCGTTTTCAACAAAACCGTATGGAATACAAAAGCGGTCATAAAAAGTCCATCTCCGCCATATAAAAATTTTATTGGAAATTGAATTGATTTTCTTGGTCAAAACTGCTACAATCTTAGAAAGAAGTCTAGGCGGAATTGTATCTTGCGCATAATGCAAGGAGGGATCACTTATGTGCGAAGCCCCCGGAAGCGTAGTAACTCTGCTCTGTTCCGGCATCCAGCTTTACAGCGCCGAGCGGCGTATTGCGGACTGCATTCTTGCAGATGTAAAGCGGGCGTCCATGTGTACGTCGGCCGAGCTGGCCCGTCTAAGCAGTTCGTCCGAGGCCACCATCACCCGGCTGTGCCACAAGCTGGGCTTCGAGAACTACCGCAAATTCCAGCTGGCGCTGGCGCGGGATGCCATGGAGCAGCAGGAGACCGCCCGGCGCACCCGGGAGGAAGGGCAGGACGAGCTGCGTCAGGCCCTGCTGGACATTCAGGCCAACCGGGAAGAGGAGCTGCGGGCCACCATTCAGGCCATCGACACCCGGCAGCTGCGGCGGGTGCTCTCGCTGCTGCGCAGCTGCGAGGTCATCGAGGTGGTGTCTGAGGGCAGAAGCCTTCCGGTGGCGCTGGATGCATCCATCCGGTTCGGTCATCTGGGCAAGCGGTGCGTCGCCAGCGCCCTCCACGAAAAGACGCTGGCTTTTGCGCAGACGCTGACCCCGAAAGACCTCCTCATGGCGTTCTCCACCTCCGGGCGGGATACCGGGCTGGAAGAGGTGATCTCTGCCGCCAAGGTGAGGGGTGCGCCGGTGCTGCTCATCACCTGCGACAGCCACAGCCCGCTGGCCCATCTGTCCGACTATGTGATGACCGCCTCCAACCGCGAACAGCGGCTCATCGAGGGCAGCCACGCAGCGTCCCTCCTCTCGCCGAACATCCTCGTGGAGGTGCTCTATTATCTGCTCCGGATGGAGAAAGCGTGAAATGAAAAAGGCAGAGCCTCGGGCCGATGGCCCGAGGCTCTGCTGTTGTTTTGGGGTTTATTCTGTGGTCGCGTCAGAAGATGGGTCGCCAGAGGCGTTATCGTCACCCTTATTCGGATAATGAGCGGCAACTCTGCTGGGAATCCGGAGCATCGACACCATGCACTCTTTGCCGCCGATGACACCCTCAATGACGCATACACCGGCATCGCTCGGCCATCTTTCCGGAGCCTGTTCCCAAATATAGCTGCGAATCTCGCACTGATCGCTCGCCAATACCGCTGCGATCAAAGCCGTTTTGCCCTGATTGAAAAGGTCAGTCCGATACGTCTCATTCACAGATGCACAGCTGACACAGTAGAAATAGCCTTCCTTCAGCGTGACGCTACTCATCCACCCTTTCCGAGTATTTTCGTCCGCATTCTCGATAATAGCCGAGAATGCCTCTCGAAGCGCCATGCCGTTATATTCACTCTTGCCAATCTGAGAGTTCACATAAGCCAGTACAGCCTGTGCCGCAGTCTCCATTGACCGCTCCTCTGTTGCCTGATAACCCGCCGCCGTGTAGAGGTCGAGGATATAGTCTGTGACAGTATCCTTCGTCAGCGGCCCTGCACTACCGGAACAGGCCGTCAGAACGGACAGTGCCAGCACACCGGCCAGCAGAACAGCGACTAATTTTTTTGCCATCTTCATTGCAACTCCTCCATGATTCCGGGTCTCCCCGTTTTTCCATATTTTACCCCCCCTACGTGTTTTGTCAATCCTCAGACGCAAAAAACCCCGGGCCGTCGGCCCGGGGTCTTTTGCGGTATTTTCTTATTCCTCTTCCAGCTCCAGATCGCCGGGCAGGATGACGTCCAGCGCGGCGGCTGGCTCGGCCACGAGGCGGCGGCTCTGGTGGAAGATGGCCTTTTCCAGCGTGTTGCGGGCGAGGCGTCCGTTGCCCGCCGTGCGGGCGTCCTGCGCCTGACGGCGCTGGTAGTAGCCCAGAAGCGGCGCATTGCAGCTCTCGTCCAGCTGGTAGCCCCTGCCCTCGGCCAGCCGGTGTGTGATGTCCAGCAGCTCGGCGGCGGTGTAGTCCGGGAACTCGATCCGGTTCGGGAAGCGGCTGGCAAGGCCGCTGTTGGCGGTGAGGAAGTGTTCCATCTCCCGCGTATAGCCCGCGAGGATGACCACCAGCTCGTCCCGATGGTCCTCCATCCCCTTCACCAGCGTGTCGATGGCCTCGAGGCCGAAGCTGTCCTGCTCGCCCCGGTAGAGGCTGTAGGCCTCGTCGATGAAGAGGACGCCGCCCAGCGCGCTCTCGATGACGCTGTTGGTCAGGGGGGCGGTGTGGCCGGTGTACCGGCCCACGAGGTCGCCCCGGCTCACCTCCACCAGCTGCCCGCCCTTGAGGGCACCGATGGCTTTGAGGTACTTTGCCACCAGCCGGGCGATGGTGGTCTTGCCGGTGCCGGGGTTGCCGGTGAAGATCATGTGCATCGAGAGGCTGGCGGTCCTGCGTCCCGCCGCCGCCCGGCGCTGCTGCACCTCGAGGTTGTCGGCGAGGCCGAAGACGTATTCCTTCACCGGCCCGAGGCCCACGAGGCTGTTCAGCTCTTTTTTGATCTCCTCCACCGCGCCGGTGTAGGCGGCGGGCAGCAGGTCGAAGAGCTTCTGCGCTTCGCCGCCGTTGAGGGCGAAGTCGATGCCCCCCTCCCGGGCAGTCAGGGACACCGTGCCGGTGAGGGCCGCGTCGGTCTGCAAACAATACTCGCTGAGGGCGCGGAACATCCGGTCACAGCAGGCGGTCAGCCCCGCCACGCCCTGCTGCGGGCTGCACTGGTCGGCCACATAGTCCCGCACGTCCGCCCCTGCCGCGAGGGTCAGCCCGAGGCGGGTTTTCACCTTCGCAGCCAGCGCGTTGAGCTGCTGGGCCGCCAGCGCGGCGAGGTCTTCCCGGGCAAAGGGGGCCGTCTCGCAGACGTCGCCCAGCGCCGAGACGAAGGGCGCACCGAACCTGTCGGCCAGCGCCGCCCGGCCCTTCCGGGAAAAGAAGACGAGGTACTTGCCGCAGGGGGTGATGCGGCTCACCGCCCCGGGGGCAAGGGCGGTCCCGGCGTCCACCAGAATGCCCTCCTTGTTGACGAGATACCGGCTGGACAGGGGCGCACTGCCCCTGACGGCAAGGTCGGCCAGCGTCTTTAAAAAGCCCGGGCAGCAGCTCTCGTAGTGCTCAAAGACCACGATCTCGCCCGGCGCGTGGAGGGCGGCGTACAGGTCCTGCAAAAAGAGCTTTTCTGCCCCGGAGCCGGGGTAGAGGGCAAGATCCATGACGGCCAGCCTGTCGCTCTTCAGAAGCCCCCGCGCGGCCATGCAGCGGGCCGTCTCGGTGAGGGTGAAGTGCCGCCCCGTGCCCGGTGCGCCGCAGAGGAGGATGACGTTCCGGGCTGTCGGCGGCTCTGTCCCCAGCACAAAGGGGCGGCACATGGCCCGCACGACCCCGTCCACGAAGGCGTCCTGCCCCAGCACCGTCTTTTTCACCTCAGCGGCCAGCCCCTCAAAGCTGCCCAGATGCTCCTGCCCCACCTCTGCCGTGCCCTTGGCCAGCAGGCCGTCGGCCTCCATCTCCTCCAGCATCTTCCGGCTCTGGGCAAGCGTCTCCTGCGCCGTGCCGCCCCGCAGCGCGGCGTTCTGCTTTTTGATCATCTCATCGAGTTTTTTCTGCTGCTCAAGAAGAGCCGCGTTCAGGTCGGGCAGGCCGGTTTTCTCCGGCGGCTTCTGCACATCATAGCGCAGCTTTCCTCCCGGGCCGAACACTCCGTTCATCAAGCTCTCCCAATCGTCGGTGTATCCCATTGCGCCTGCCTCCGTCCTGCGTTTTTTTCAGTATAGTGTACTTTGCCCCCTTTTGCAAGAAAAGTCTTGAAAATCCGCAGCCGGGCGGGTACACTAATTTTATATCATCTGATTCATGAGAAGGGAATGGAGTAGAATGAAAACGCCCGCAGAGTGGAAAACGCTGTTCGAGAGCAGCGCCTTTGCACGGCAGACCAATTACAGCGGCCCGCTGGGGCCGGAATACAACCCCTCGGGCACCCGGCTGCGGCTCTGGGCGCCCACGGCGCAGAGCGTCTCGGTCAACCTCTACCGCCGGGGCGACGGCGGAGCCTGCATGGGCAGCCTGCCGCTGGAACCGCAGGGGCAGGGGCTGTGGTCAGTCTACCTGCCCGGCGACCAGCACGGGCGCTACTATACCTTTACCGTGGAGGTGGAGGGCACGCAGCACGAGACGGGCGACCCCTACGCCCGGACGGCGGGCGTCAACGGTCTGCGCAGCATGATCCTCGACGCCCCCCGCATCGACCCGCCCGACTGGAGCCACGACCACCGCCCGGCCATCCCGGCCTCCCGCCGGACAGTGTGGGAGGTCAGTGTCCGCGACTTCTCCCAAGACCCGGCCTCCGGCGTGCGGACCGGGTGGCGGGGCAAGTTCATGGCCTTTACCCAGAAGGGCACGACCCTCTCTTCGGCGGGCACCTTCCCCACCTGCCTCGACTACCTCAAACGGCTGGGGGCGGGCTATGTCCAGCTGATGCCCATTTTCGACTTCGGCAGCGTGGACGAGAGCCGTCCCCTCACCCGGCAGTACAACTGGGGCTATGACCCCACCAACTACAACGTCCCCGAGGGCAGCTACTCCACCGACCCCTCCAAGGGCGAAGTGCGGGTGCGGGAGTGCAAGGAGATGATCGCCGCCCTCCACGCGGCGGGCATCGGCGTCGTCATGGATGTGGTGTATAACCATATGTACCGCAACGAAAACCCGCTGAACAGCACCGTGCCCTACTATTTCTTCCGGCAGAACCCGGACGGCAGCTTCTCCAACGGCAGCGGCTGCGGCAACGAGTTTGCCAGCGAGCGGCCCATGGCCCGGAAATACCTCATCGACTCGGTGCTCTACTGGGCGCAGGAATACCACATCGACGGCTTCCGCTTCGACCTCATGGGCCTCTACGATGTGGACACCATGAACGAGCTGCGGGCCGCGCTGGACGCCCTGCCCGGAGGCCGGGACATCCTGATGTACGGCGAGCCGTGGCAGGGCGGCGGGAGCCAGCTCCACCGCTACGAGGCCAACAAAGCCAATCTCGCCATGCTCTCCGACCGCATCGGCATCTTCTGCGACAGCACCCGCGACGTCATCAAGGGCGGCTGCTTCGACGCCCGGGAGCCGGGCTATGTGGAGGGCAGGCCGGGCAGCTTCTGGGACATCGGCGGCGCGGTAGCCGCGTGGTGCCGCAGCGACAAGCTGCCCGCCCACTCGCCCGCCCAGATCGTCAGCTATGTGTCCGCCCACGACAACTTTACCCTCTGGGACAAGCTGCTTCTGGTGCGGTATGCCCGGCCCGAGTACACCGCCGCCGACTCGGCGGCACTGGCCCAGAACCGGCTGGCGGCGGGCATCTACCTCACCTGCATGGGGATGCCCTTCCTGCTGGCCGGCGAGGAGTTCGCCCGCACCAAAAAGGGGAAGGGCAACAGCTACCGCTCCTCCCCCGCCCTCAACCGTCTGGACTGGAAGCGGGCGGCGCAGTTCCACGGCCTCGTGGACTATTACCGGGGGCTTCTGGGCCTGCGGGCGCGGTTCCCCCGCCTGAGCGCCCCGGACGCCGCCAGCCCGGCGGCCATCCGCTTTTTCTCGCTGGAGCAGCCCCTCGTGGGCTGGACGCTGCCCGCCGCCCCCGACGACGGTGCCGAATGGCGGGCGCTCTGCGTTTTTTATAACCCCACCGGAGAGGAAAAACGGGTCAGCCTGCCGGAGGGCCAGTGGAAGCTGCTGAGCGACGGTGTTTCCTCCGCTCTCTGGAAAAGCCCCAGCCGGGTCTGCGGCGGCGAGGTGACGCTCCTCCCGTGCAGCGCCACCATCTTCGGGCGCGTATGACAAAAAAGCGGCCCGCCGCATCACACGGCGAGCCGCCCAACAAGAAGAAAGGAACTTCTGGGGGATGTCTTGACTTTTAGCCCTGCGGGTCCTGCTGGGGTGCAGACTCACTGGGCGTCTCCTGACGGGCTGCGCCGTTGGTGCTGGCGCTGCCGCTGTTGGAGGCGTTCTTTTCGCCCAGCGTCAGGCTCACCGTCTGCATCTGGCCATCGCGGGCGATGGTGATGGAGAGGGTGTCCCCGGCGGAGTGCTCCTGCATCAGGGTGCCGAGGTCGGTCTTTTGGGCCACCTCGGTGTTGTCGATGCTGATGATGCGGTCACCGGCCTTGAGGCCCGCCTGATCGGCAGGGCCGCCGGAGACGACATCCACGACATAGATACCGTAGGCGTTGACGCCCAGCTGCGCCGCCGTCTGGGCGTCGGTCACAGCCAGATAGGTGATGCCCATATAGGGGCGTCCGGTGACATAGCCGTTCTCCAGCAGATCCTGTGCCACCTTGATGGCGTCGTTGATGGGGATGGCGAAGCCCAGACCCTCAGCGTCGGAGCTGGAGGACTTTGCGTTGACGATGCCCACCAGCTCGCCGTTCATGTTGAACAGGCCGCCGCCGGAGTTGCCGGGGCTGACGGAAGCATCCATCTGGATGAGGGACATGGTGTTGACGGCGCTGGAGCTCTGGATGGAGACGCTGCGGTTCAGGGCGCTGACGATGCCGCTGGTGACGGTGCCGCCCAGCTCACCCAGCGGGTTGCCCACAGCCAGCACATTGTCGCCCACGGCCAGCTTGTCGCTGTCGCCCACGATGGCGGGGGTCAGGCCGTCGGCCTCGATCTTGATGACTGCGATGTCGCTGGTGGAGTCCTCGCCGATGATGGTGGCGGGATAGTCCTTGTCGCCGATGGTGACGGTGATGTTGGAGGCACCCGACACGACGTGGTCACAGGTGAGGATATAGCCGTCCGAGCTGATGATGACGCCGCTGCCGGCGCCGCTCTCCACCTGACTCTGGCCGTACCACGACCACTGGGAGTAGACCACCTGCTCGGTGGTGATGACAACGACGCTGGGGCTGACGGTCTTGGCCACCTGTGCGGTGGTCATGCCGCTGGAAACAGAGGTGCCCTCTGCGGCGCTCTCCGAGTCTGCCGCAGCGCTGTCCGAGCGCTCCACCTGCTGGATGACGACCTTGCTGCCGCCGCCGAAGCGTGCGCCCACAAAGCCGCCCATAAAGCCCATCGCTGCGGCCAGCACCAGAGCGACGATGCTCTTTGCGGCCTTACCGGCGTTCTTTTTCGGCTTTTTCGGGGCTGCGGGGGCAGCGTTCTGCGGCTGGGCGGGAGGCGGCGTCGCGCCGCCGGAAGCACCCGTGCTCTCGCTGAAGCTGGACGCGGTGTTGGCAGTGTTCATGCCGCTGGAACCCACATTGGGATAGCCGGTATCCCCGGCGGAATTATTGGAAGAGGAATAGTCATATTCCCATTTGTTTTCATCCATCGTGATTACTTCCTTTCGAAGGGATCGGGAAGCTGTCCCCGCCGGAACGTACCGGCCATGGAAACAGCTTCGGTCGGGAGGGAGCATTCTGCCGCTCCCCTCTGGCACGATTTTATTCTATCTGCTAATTGTGAAAATCAATCGTTTCCCCCGTGAAGAATGTGTGAAATAAGGTCCAAGGAGACATCCATGAAGCTTTCTGTGACTGCGGGCGGCTTCGCCCTTTATAAGGAGTCCGACATCATCGGCCAGTGCAGCGTCACCCCCGCCCCCAAGGGCGCGGACATCGCCTCCCTGTCCATCCTGCCCCAGTGGCGGCGGAAGGGCTATGGCTCCTATTTACTGAAAGAGATCTTGCGCCGCTTCGGCGGCTATGACCGGGAGGCCGCCACGGTCTTCACTGCGCCGCTGCCTGCCGACGAGGGCGAGGGGCTGTTCTGGAAAAAATTCGGCTTCGTCCCCGAGGGCGGGCGGCTCTGCCGCCGCCGCACCCCCGACCTGACGGCAGTGCGCTTGGTACAGGACTATCTTGCGGCCCACCTGCCCCATGCCGCCCTGTGCATCGACGCCACCTGCGGCAACGGCGGCGACACGGCCTTCCTCTGCCGCCTCGTCGGCCCGGAGGGGCGGGTGCTGGGCTTCGACATCCAGCCCGAGGCCATCGCTTCCACCCGCGCCCGGCTCGAAACGCAGGGCCTCGCCGCAGAGCTTTTCTGCGACAGCCACGCAAACCTCCTGCACCATGTCCGGCCCGGCACGGCGGACATCGTGATGTTCAACTTCGGCTGGCTGCCCGGGGCCGACCACAGGGTCTTCTCCACCGCCGACAGCAGCATCCCCGCGCTGGAAGCAGCCCTTACGGCCCTGCGCCCGGGCGGCGTGCTCAGTGCCATCCTCTACAGCGGCCGGGTCATCGGCACCGGCGAAAAACAGAGCATCCTCGGCTGGCTGCGCGCCCTTCCTCTGGAAAAATATACCGTACTGGTGTGCGATTTCGCCAACTGGGCCGATACAGCGCCCCTACCCTGCCTTGTTCTGAAAAAATAGCAAAAACTCTTGCATCCATGTGTATTTTCTGCTAAAATAAGCGTTGTATGTAATTTAACCTCTCAGTCTCGCTATCGCTCGACAGCTCCCCTACCGAGGGGAGCCTCTGGCGAAGAGATGAAGTTTTCCGTCATGCCAAGGCCTCCCCTCGATAGGGGAGGTGGCACGCCGCAGGCGTGACGGAGAGGTTTTCAGCAGGAGATTTCCTATGTAAAACAAGACATTTCTTTGTTTATACATCCACCCGGCCCTTCTCAGGGCCGCATCTCAGGAGAACGAAACTTATATGACAAATCGTGAAGAAATCGAGCGCCGCCGGACGTTTGCGATCATCAGCCATCCCGACGCCGGCAAAACGACGCTGACCGAAAAGCTGCTGCTGTACGGCGGAGCCATCAATCAGGCCGGCTCTGTCAAGGGCAAGCAGAGCGCCAAGCACGCCGTGTCCGACTGGATGGACATCGAGAAGCAGCGCGGCATCTCCGTCACCTCCTCTGTCCTGCAGTTCAACTACGCCGGAAAGTGCGTCAACATTCTGGACACCCCGGGCCATCAGGACTTCTCGGAGGATACCTACCGCACCCTGATGGCAGCCGACTCGGCGGTCATGGTCATCGACGCCGCCAAGGGCGTCGAGGCCCAGACCATCAAGCTGTTCAAGGTCTGCACCCTGCGCCACATCCCCATCTTCACCTTCATCAACAAGATGGACCGCGAGGCCCGCGACCCCTTCGAGCTGATGGAGAACATCGAAGAGATCCTTGGCATCAAGACCTACCCCATGAACTGGCCCATCGGCTGCGGCAAAGAGTTCAAGGGCGTGTTCGACCGCAACACCCGCAAGGTGCTGGCTTTCTCCAGCGACGGCCGCGCCAACGGCGTCAAAAAGGTCGAGGAGACCGAGGCCGAGCTGGGCGATGCCGCACTGGACGAGCTGCTGACCCCCTACCTGCACCAGCAGCTCGTGGACGAGATCGAGCTGCTGGACGGCGCTGCCGAGGAATTTGACCTCGACCGGGTGCTGCGCGGCGAGCTGAGTCCCGTCTTCTTCGGTTCTGCGCTGACCAACTTCGGCGTCGAGCCCTTCCTCGAAAACTTCCTCCGCCTCACCCCCACCCCGCTGGCCCGCGTGGACAGCCTGACCGGTGAGGCCGTTGACCCCTGCCGGGACGAGTTCTCGGCCTTCATCTTTAAGATCCAGGCCAACATGAACAAGGCACACCGCGACCGCATCGCCTTTATGCGCATCTGCTCGGGCAAGTTCGAGCGCGGCATGGAAGCCTACCATGTGCAGGAGGGCAAGAACATCAAGCTGGCCACCGGCACCCAGCTGATGGCGCAGGACCGCGCCATCGTGGACGAGGCCTATGCAGGCGACATCATCGGCCTGTTCGACCCGGGCATCTTCTCCATCGGCGACACCCTGTGCACCGGCAAGAAGAAGGTCGAGTTCGCCGGCATCCCCACCTTCTCTCCCGAGCACTTTGCCCGCATCGAGCAGAAGGACACCATGAAGCGCAAGCAGTTCGTGAAGGGCATGGAGCAGATCGCTCAGGAGGGCGCTATCCAGATCTTCCGCGAAGTGGGCGGCGGCATGGAGGAAGTCGTGGTCGGCGTCGTGGGCGTGCTGCAGCTGGAAGTGCTGGAGTACCGTCTGAACACCGAGTACAACGTGGAGATCCGGATGCAGCAGCTCCCCTTTGAGCAGCTGCGCTGGATCCAGAACGACCCCGACACCTACGTCCTGCGCGACCTCGACCTCACCAGTGACACCAAGGCCGTGGAGGACATGAAGGGCAACCGCCTGCTCCTCTTCACCTCCGATTGGGCCATCCGCTGGGCCGAAACGCACAATGAGACGTTAAAGCTGAGCGAATTTGGCAATATTTAAGTTACAGGTTTCCAAGAGCTGCTGTGCAGAGCACCTGCGCAGCAGCTCTTTTTGGAATACACGAGAAATACAACAATGAGTCCCAGTAGTCCCCTCTCGGGGGCACTGCTGGCAAAGAAGGTAATGGATCTATGGAAAAACGTAATATTGGCAAAAGCGGCCTTTCTGCCCCCTTTCTGGGGCTGGGCACATGGGCCATCGGCGGCGGACGCTGGTGGGGCGACAATGACGATGCCCTGTCGGTAAAGGCCATCGAGACTGCTGTGGAGCAGGGCATCGTCTGGATCGACACTGCCCCCATCTACGGCCTTTACCACAGCGAAGAGGTGGTGGGCGAGGCTTTGCGCCACATCGACCGGGACAAGGTCATCCTCTCCACCAAGTGCGGCCTCGAGTGGCGGCACGAAAGCCCTGTTCTCCACAAGGTCGTGGATGGTGTGCAGACCTACCGCGACCTCTCCGCCAAGAGCATCATCGAGGATGTGGAAGATAGCCTGCGCCGCCTCGGCACCGACCATCTGGACGTGCTGTACACCCACTGGCAGACGCCGGACCTCTCCATCTTCCCGCTGGAAGAGACCGTCGAGGCCATGATGAAGCTCAAAGAGCAAGGCAAGATCCGGGCCATCGGTGCATCCAACACCACCGCCGACCTCATCCGCGGCTACTGCAAGTACGGCCAGCTGGACGTCATTCAGGAGAAGTACAGCCTGTTGACCCGCCGCATCGAAAAGCAGCTGCTGCCCACCTGCAAGGAGCTGGGCGTGTCCATTCAGGCCTACTCTCCCTTGGAGCAGGGCCTGCTCACCGGCAAGGTGACGATGGACACCACCTATCCCGAGGGCAGCACCCGGAACACGAACCCCTGCTTCCAGCCTGCCCGCCGGGCACAGGCCATCCACCTGCTGGACAGCTGGGGCGACCTCTGCGAGAAGTACCACTGCACCAAGGCGCAGCTGGTCATCGCCCTGACGGCCCGGATGATCCCCGGCCTGCACGTCCTGTGCGGTGCACGGACGCCCGAGCAGGCCATCGACAACGCCGGTGCGCTCCACATCACGCTGGAGGGCGCCGACGCCGTCCAGATGAAGTGGGACGTGGACGCTATCTCCTGAAGCTTTTCTATAACAAAAGGGACTGCTGCGCTGCAACAGTCCCTTTTGTATTTTCTTCATCCATTCTCTTTCCAGAACAGCCCCCCGCTGGTCTGGAACAGGGGCCACGGGTTCACGCTCTTGCTGCCGAGCTTGAAATCCATCGTCATCTCCTCGCCCAGCGCGCCCACAGCCTGCCCCCGCTCGACGCGCTGGCCAGCGCTGACCGAGAGGGCATCCAGCCCGTAGAGGTAGCTGCGCAGCCCGCAGCCGTGGTCGATGACGACGGTGTTTCCGGTGAGGGCGAGATATTTCGCCAGCACCACGACGCCCGCCGCCGGGGCGCGGCAGGGTTCGCCCGGGATGGTGTAGAGTTTTGTGGAGTTGGACCTGCTGCCCTGCTTGCCGCCGGTGACTTTCACCTGCCCGAAATCCACGAGGGTCATGTAGTTCTCCGCCGGGCAGACAAAGCCGCCGCTCCACAGCTTTTCGCGGGCGGGCTGCTCGTAGAGGGGCCAGACGATGTTGCGGAACTCGGCGTTGGCCTCCTCGGAGGCCTCCGGCCCGGCCTCCACCTCGACGGTGCCGAAATCCTTCGGGATGACGGTGATATTCTTCGTCACCGTCTCGCCGCCCACCGTAAAGGTCACTTCGTGGGCACCGGCGGAGGCATTGTAGGCCGCCGGGATGTAGGCACGCCACCCGCTGCCCAAGCGGACGGCCTGCACGCTGCCGAGGTCTGTTTCCACGGCAGGGGCGGTGTCGCCCACCATGCCGGTGAAGGCCGCCGCTATCGTGCCGCCCTGCTCCACCCGGTCGGCAGAAAGCTCCACTCCGGCGCTGGCCTGCAAGGTGAACCGAAAGGAGTAATAGTACCAGCCCGTGGGCTTTGCGGGCTTCTCCAGCCGGGGATTTCGCCGGAGCTGACCGGTGCTGCCGCCCTCGAATTGGGTGGCCAGCATCGTCTCCGGCATCCGCCAGAGCGTCAGCTCGGCTTTGTAGTCTCCGTTGGCCGGGAAGAGGAAGTCCTCGTAGGCGGGCACTGTGCCCGTGAAGACCACATTGCCCGCGCTGTCGGTGATGGTCAGAGGGCCGTAGCTGAACCAGTCGGGCAGGGTGAAAGCCGGATGGGCGTCGTAGAGAACGCCCAGCTTCTGCACCGTGAGGGTGCGGGGGCTGGCGAATACCTTATCCAGCTGACCGCCCAGCAGCGGCACCTGCCAGCACCAGCCGTTGGGTTCCAGCTCCTGCCCGGCGAACTGCACCGCAGAGGCAGGCTTCGCCCCCTCCGAGGTGAACGAGTAGCTCACGCTCATCACCGCCGCCAGCAGCACCGCGACGCCCAGCGCCACGCCGATGAGCCATAATAAAAGTCGTTTCATGCCATGTACCCCTTTTCTGCGCAGCACTCCTCTATTTGGCTTCCCTCGATCGGGGAGCAGTCCGCGCCAAAGCGCGGACTGAGAGGTTTTCTTTTAAATCCTGTGCTGCGGGTAAGAAAAAGGCGCACCGCCACAGCCCTGTTACAGACTGCCGGTGCGCCCTCTGGTGTTTTGTTCTGTTTCGGCCCGCGTTATTCGGCAGTATCCTCAGCGGGAGCTGCCTCTTCTTCGGCCTCGGCAGGCTCTTCCTCAGCGGGGGCGGCGGTATCCTCGCCGAACAGCAGGCGCTCGTACTCGTCCAGCTCCTTCTCCCGGCGGCGCAGATAAATAGCCACAGCGGTCAGCGCACCCGCTACAGCGGCCAGCGTTGCGGCAACAGCGATCAGACAAGAATTCTTCATAGGTTCAGCACACTCCTTTTTGGTCGAACCAGCGGTCCAGCCATTCTCAGCGGTCATTCCGCGGCACAGACTCGGTCTATTCTGCAACTATTATACCCGTACTGCGCGAAAATTACAACCAAAAAGGCAAAATTTTGCTTTTTCAGAGCCCCATCCGCTTTCTGTAGGCCTTGAATGCGCCGGGCAGGGTGTATTCGTCCTGCATCTGTTCCCGGCTGGCCCAGACGCAGCCTGCCGGGGCATAAACTGTGCCGACGCGGACGGCATATCCCTTCATCCGCCACTCGATGTGGCTGAAGATGTGCTTTGCCTCCGGCAGGGCTTCGGCACCCGCGCAGCCGAGGCCCAGCTCTTCCAGACGGGCGAGCACTTCCCCGGCGCTGAGGGCCTCGCCCTCCCATAAAAGGGGCTGCCACAGCCCGGCCAGCAGGCCCTTCCCGGGCCGCTGCTGTAAGAGGAACCGTCCCTCGGCATCCTCGGCCAGCACCACCGTCACCGGTTCCACCCGCCGGGCCTTGGGCGCGGCCTTGCGGGGCAGCTCCAGCATCGTGCCAGCCGCCCGGGCGGCGCACAGCGCTGCCAGCGGGCATTGTCCGCACAGCGGCGCACCGTTCGGCAGGCAGACCAGCGCCCCCAGCTCCATCAGGGCCTGATTGTAGTCGCCCGCCTTTTCCGGAGGCTGATGCTCCATGACCCGGGCTGTAAAGGCCTTTTTTACCCCCGGTTCTGTAATAATGCCCGAGTCATTATACAATCTGGAAAACACCCGCAGCACATTTCCGTCCACAGCAGGCACGGCCAGCCCGAAGCTGATGGACGCGATGGCCCCCGCCGTGTAGTCCCCGATGCCGGGCAGGGCGCGGAGGGCGTCGTAGTCGGCCGGAAGCTCGCCGCCGTACTCCTCGCAGACGATGCGGGCGGCTTTCTGGAGGTTGCGCACCCGGCTGTAGTAGCCCAGACCCTCCCAGAGCTTGTGCAGCTTTTCTTCCTCACAGGCCGCCAGCGCCGGGATGTCCGGCAGCGCCGCCAGAAAGCGCTCGTAATACGGCAGCGCCGCCGAGACGCGGGTCTGCTGCAGCATGATCTCGCTCAGCCAGACGTGGTAAGGGCTGGGGTCGGTGCGGAAGGGCAGGATGCGCTGGTTCCGGTAAAACCATTCCAGCAGGGCCGGGGCGATGTTTTCCACTTGTTTGGGCCTCCTTGTTGAAAAAACAAAGAAACCTCTCCGTCATTGCTCCGCAATGCCACCTCTCCTACCGAGGAGAGGCCTTGGCAAAATGGGAAACTTTCCCTCTTCGCCAGAGGCTCCCCTCGATAGGGGAGCTGGCAAAGCCGACAGGCTTTGACTGAGAGGTTTTTTACTACTTAGAATCCGTAAGCCGTGCGGGGGAAGGGCAGCACGTCACGGATGTTCTGGATGCCCGTGAGGTACATGATCATCCGCTCGAAGCCCAGGCCATAGCCTGCGTGCTCCACGCCGCCGAACTTGCGGAGGTTCAGATACCAGTCGTAGCTGGACTTGTCCAGACCCAGCTCGTCCATACGGGTCACGAGCTTGTCGTAGTCCTCCTCACGCTGGCTGCCGCCGATCAGCTCGCCGATGCCGGGCACCAGCATATCGGCTGCGGCCACGGTCTTGCCGTCGGCGTTCTGCTTCATGTAGAAGCTCTTGATCTCCTTCGGGTAGTCGGTGACGAAGACGGGCTTCTTGAACACCACCTCGGTCAGGTAGCGCTCGTGCTCGGTCTGGATGTCCACGCCCCACTCCACGGGGAACTGGAACTTCTTGTTGTTCTTCTTCAAAATCTCGATGGCGTCGGTGTAGCTGATGCGGCCGAACTCGCTGCCTGCCACCAGCTCGAGGCGCTCGATGAGGCCCTTGTCGATGAACTGGTTGAAGAAGGCCATCTCATCGGGGCAGTTGTCCAGCACATAGCGGATGACGTACTTGGTCATGGCCTCGGCGGTATCCATGTAGCCGTTCAGGTCGCAAAAGGCCATCTCCGGCTCGATCATCCAGAACTCGGCGGCGTGGCGGGTAGTGAAGCTCTTCTCGGCGCGGAAGGTAGGGCCGAAGGTATACACCTTGCCGAAGGCCATGGCCATGGCCTCGGCCTCCAGCTGGCCGGAAACGGTCAGGTTGACCGGCTTTTCAAAGAAGTCCTTGGTGTAATCGACGGTGCCGTCCTCGTTCTTGGGGACGTTGTCGAGGTCGAGGGTGGTGACGCGGAACATCTCGCCGGCACCCTCGCAGTCGGAAGCGGTCAGCAGCGGGGAGTGGGCGTAGACAAAGCCGTTCTCCTGAAAGAACTTATGGATGGCATACGCCGCCACGCTGCGGACGCGGAAAGCAGCGTTGAAGGTGTTGGTGCGGGGGCGCAGGGTGGGCATGGTGCGCAGATACTCCATGCTCATCTTCTTTTTCTGCAGCGGGTACTCGTCGGCGGGGCAGTCGCCCAGAATTTCCACGCTGTCGGCGTTCAGCTCGAAGGGCTGCTTTGCCTGCGGGGTCAGCACGATGCGGCCCACGACGCGCAGGCTGCTGTACAGGCCGGTGTGGACGACCTCATCGTAGTTTGCCAGCTTGCCGGCTTCCAGCACGACCTGCAGGGTCTTGAAGCAGCCGCCGTCCGACAGGGCGATGAAGCCGATGTTCTTGGAGTCGCGGATGTTCTTTGCCCAGCCGCATACGGTGACGACCGTACCGTCGGCGGGGGTGTTCTTGTACAGCGAAACGATCTCAGTGCGTTCCATTTTCAGATTACCTCCGGTATAAAATAAAAAGACAGCTTTTCTCCCTGAAAGTTCAGGGCGAACAAGCTGTCTTGTAATGTCCGCGGTGCCACCTGAATTACCGGAAGTGTCCGGTCGCTCACGCGCTCATGGTAAAAGCGCTGCCCCGTTAACGCTGGGCCTGCGGCGCACCTACTGGCGGCGCTCGGTCGGATAAGACCGCGCCCTGTTCAGCCTGCTGCTCCCGGGTGTTCGTTCACGCACCGTCCGCGCACGGCTCCCAGCTCTGCCGCGCTCTCTGTGGCATTGTGATGCGCTACTTTTCCCGCTCATTGCATTTACTTTTTAAAATATAGCACTTTGCCGCCGTTTCGTCAAGCATCCGGCCCCAGCAGGGCCTGCACGAGGCCATTTGCGGCCAGCTGCCCGGCGTAGAGGGCCTCATTCAGGTTATTGCCGTGGCCTCCGATCTCGATGAGGAGGCTGCCGGTGGTCAGATCCTGATTATAGAAGCGGTAGCTGAACAACACAGGCCGGGTGAAGCCGGGGTACATCCCCTCCATGCTGCGCTCCCACGCGGCGGCAAAGCGGAGGTTCTGCCGCCAGTCTGGCAGCTGAACGCTGCCGCCGTTGTCGCAGCCGCAGATGATCATGACCTGCGCCGCCTGCCGCCCGTCCACGGTGCAGACGGGGGCCATCCGGGAGCCACCCTCCGTCTCGATGGCGTCCCGGTGGACGTCCAGCACCACCTTGATGCTGGGGTACTGGGCCAAGTACCGCTGGACGACGGCCCGGCTGTTCGCATAGCTGCCGGTGTAGCTGGGGTAGTCGTTCAGGGTCTCGTCGTGGAGGGTGTTCAGCCCGGCGGCATTGAGGGTGTCGGCCATCACACGGCCCACGGCGCACATATTGAGGTTCGTGTCGGTCGTGCGTGCGCCGTCGCCGGGCGAATACCACAGCCCCGCCGAGAGGCGGTAGTCCTCGGTGGCGTGGGTGTGCATGATGAGGATCTGCGGGTCGGGGCTGTCCTTTTCGACCCCGAAGGGCAGCGGGGCCTCGATCTCTGCCGCGATGTCCGCCACGCTCTGGCGGGTGTTATTTTTGATGCTGCCCGCGCCGCAGGGGACATACTTCCCGCCGCTGCCCTGCGGGTAGTTCTTTTCGAGGACAGTGCCCGCATTCTCAGGCCGGGCGTCCTCGCCCAGAAGCTCCACAAGGTAGCCCTCGATGCCTCCCGCCGGAGCGGCGGCTTCGGGTTGTGAAGGGGCAGATACAGCGCTTTCCGGGGCGGCCTCGGCGGCAGACGCCGCTTCCTGCGTCCCGCTGGCGACAGCCTTCCGGCTCAGGGAAAGGGCGGTCTGTGCCGCCGGGACAGGCCCGGCGATGATCGCTGCCAGCCCCAGCACAAGGCTGTGGGCCGTGATGGTCAGGGCCGCAAAAAGGGCCGCAGCGCCCAGAAACGGCAGCATCCGGCTCTGCCCGGCCTCTCTGCAGCGCATAGACTTCCCCCTCCCCTTCTGCTTTGTCTTTACAATATGACGGAGGCTCTGGTTTTATCCCGCCAGCCAGCAGAGCTGGGCGATGCTGAGCCTCGGCTGCAAGGCCCGGTTGATGGCCGCGCCCAGCAGCGCAGCCCCGTGGGCGATGACGCTGTCCAGCTCCCGGGGCGTCACGACGAGGTCTTTGCCCTCCCGCGCCGCCATCAGGGTCGGGATGCCCGCCGCGATGACCGGCAGGCCCAGCCGGGCCGCGTTCAAGTGTCGGGTGCTGCCGGGCTGGGCGGGGCAGAGGCCGGCGTCGGAAAATTGCAGCGTCCGGCCCAGCCGCTGCGGCTCAGAAGAACAGAGGCTGTCCACGCAGATGAGGGCCGTAGGCCTCACCTCCCTCACCAGCGCCCCGGCCAGCTGCTGTAAGCTCAGACCAGTGGAGGCCGAGACCCCCGGGGCGACCGCTGCCACGGGGCGGATGCCCTGCACCGGCGGACGGCCCGCCCCCATCGTGACGAAAATTTTCTGGGTCGTCCTCGGCCCGAGGGCGTCGGCTGTGACCCGGCGGTTGCCCACGCCCAGCACCAGCACCGGCCCTTCCGGCGGCACAAGCGCCCGCAGCTCCTCCGCCGCCTGCTCAATGACTTCGGCGTCCCGCTCGTCCAGCACGCTGACGCTGGGCACTTCCAGCGTGACGTACCGCCCCCGGGGCTTTTCGAGACCCTCCCGGGCGATCTCCACCCGCGTCACCGTCACGCCGCCCCGCCGCGCCGTGGCTGTGCGGACGCCGCCGGGCAGGTCTGCCGCCGCGGCATACAGCTCGTCCGCCATATCGGTCAAGCGCATCGTTTTCCCTCATTTCTGTTCCATTTTTCGCCAAAAAGCCGTTTTTGGGGCCTTGCAGCACAAAAAGTATGGGAAAATCAAAACTTTTTGAAACAAAAATCGAAAAAATGCTTGCGCTGGAGCGGCAAATATGGTATCATAAGGTGCGCTGTTATAGGTAGCCAAGGAGGTGGAACGAATGCCTAACATCAAATCTCAGAAGGACCGCGTCGTGCAGGCTGTTGCAGAGCAGGCTCACAACAAGGCCATTAAGACCAACCTGAAAACAGTCGTCAAGAAGGCAGACGCTGCCATCGATGCGAATGCCGCTGACAAGGACGCAACCGTCCTGGCTGCTGTTTCCGCGATCGACAAGGCTCGCGCTAAGGGTGTCATCAAGAAGAACACCGCTAGCCGCAAGATCAGCCGTATGGCAAAGCGTGCGAACAAGAACGCTTGATCGCAGTTTGACTGACGAACAAAACCCCTGTACCGGGACCCCGGTGCGGGGGTTTTTGTTTTTTATTTTTCCGGGCGCGGGGTCGGTCCGATCGCTGTTGCAGCAGGGCTGATTTTTTCTTTAAGTGGGGTTTCGCGCTGGTGGCGCGGGGGTCAGAACACTGTTGCAGTAGGGCCGGATTTTCTTTAAGCAGGTTCGCGCGCTGGTGGCGCGGATTAAGTTTTTTCTTGAGGTCAAGCGGCTTGCGCTCCGCGCGGGCCAGAGGCAGGGAGGGGTGTTTCGACTCCCCCCTCCCTACCTCTGGACTCCACTCTCCCCGCAACGAGTTAAGGGCTGCTCGCCCTTAACAATTCCAATGTGGAAGTCGAAACGGAAAAAAGCTAGCCGCTGCGCTAAGACGGGTTGCGGTGCCCAGCGTCCACTTCGTGCCTTGAGCG
>NZ_JAJEQL010000039.1:0-18996 GCF_020687345.1 Faecalibacterium butyricigenerans | reverse complement strand
TGCCCTTTTTCCTGACGTCGGGCAGGCACACCGTCAAAAATGGTCTCCCGCTCCAGTTCTTCAATCAGGCTGGAAAAGTCGCTGATGTTGCGGCTGATGCGGCTGATGCTCTACAATACCGGCACCCGGCAGGGGCTAGTGCGGGAGCTGCGGCTGATGCAGTGCTACCTGATGCCGGATGAAACTGCTTTGCGGGAACTGTCAGAGCAGGTCATTGAAAAGTTGAAACGGCTGACGGATGCCGAGTTTGCAGGACTGGAATTTCCAATGAACTGATTTTTGCCGCCTGCGGGCGGCGTACATAAGAGCTTTCGCATCCTGCAAAGGTATGATATACTGAAGCTGACAGCTTTCAGGTCGCAGATAAAAGATGAGAGGTGCTTTTTATGGCAGGTTTGAAGGAAAAGGCCGGTATCGTCACCGGCGGCAGCAGCGGGATCGGTTTCCAGATCGCAAACGTGCTGGCTCGGGCCGGCGCGACAGTTTATGTCATCAGCCGCACCGGAAAGCCCAAAGAGGGTGTAGGCGAAAGTGCACCGGGCGTTGTCCATCTGCGGGGTGACATCGGCAATGCAGAAGCTATGAAAACACTGGTGGCGGAGCTGGCCGCAAAGCATAACGGCTGTCTGGATTTTCTGGTAAACAACGCAGGCGTCAGCTATAAATGCCGGGCCGAGGACTTTCCCATGGAGCAGTTTGACAATATCATGAATGTGAATGTCAAATATCTGTTCCAGATGAGTGTGATTTGCTACCCCTATCTGAAGAAAAGTGCGGACAAGGGCCGCATCATCAACATCACCAGCATGAGCGCCCATCTGGGCTTCAGCGAGGTGGTGCCGTACTGTGCCAGCAAGGGCGCTGTGCTGGCGATGACCCGCGCTCTGGCCGTGGAGTGGGCGCAGGACAACATCACCGTCAACAGCATTGCGCCGGGGTGGTTCCGCAGCAAAATGAACGAGCAGGTAGTGGACGCAGCCCGGGAGCAGAAAATTCTGAACCGGATGCCGCTGCACGCCTACGGTGACACCCGCGATTTGGGCAAGATGGCCGAGTTTCTGGTGGGCGATGGTGCCGCTTATATCACCGGACAGGATTTTGCCGTGGATGGCGGCGCACTGGCTTTCGGTTATTGAGAGGAGCTTCTCTGCAATTTTTCGGCAGCTTCGCTCGTATTCCAGATAAAGGAACCGAATTTCGTTGGCATAACGGAGGAACCATTATGGCAATCTTTGAAAAGACCATCCGAAACAAGAATTTTGACAAACTGCTTCGGAAGCTGGAACAGGAAATTCCGGACAGCAGCTGGTCGGCCAATCTGGAAGCGGGCAGCGACTTCAAAGAGGGCAATGCCCGGTGCAGCGTTCGTGTGTTTGAACGGTACAGCATGATGGGCGGCAACCGCCTGAGTCTGACGCTGACCATGTTCCAGAATGCAGATAGTCCGATTCGGCTGTCTGCCATCACCGCAGGAGGCAGTCAAGCGGTGTTCTTCAAGGTGAACACCCTCGGAGAAGAATCTTTTCTGGACGATGTAAAAGACCTGCTGGAAGAAATTTTGGAGGAATAAGATGTTTTTTGGATGGTTTGACGCTATATTCAGCTTCATTTTCCCAATCCTGTTCCTGCTTTTTATTGGAATGTTTTTCTTTGCTCTAATTTCAAATCTCCGCACATGGAACAAAAACAACCACTCGCCGAGGCTTACCGTTCCGGCAACAGTGGTAGCAAAGCGCACCGATGTTTCGCATTCCAGCAGTGCCAATGCCGGAGATATGTCCGGTGCGCACGGATACGACACTAGCACATTTACATCGTACTATGTGACCTTTCAGGTGGAGAGCGGCGACCGCATGGAATTTACCGTAAGTGGTTCGGACTACGGAATGCTTGTGGAGGGCGACATCGGTAAGCTGAGTTTTCAGGGTACCCGTTATCTTGGATTCGAGCGGAACTGAACATCCCTGTTCAATTTGATAAATCGGAATTTACGGGGGAAAACTAATTGAAAATTAAAAATAAGAAATGGTATATCTCCATGGGATTTTGGGTGATATTTGAAGTTATAGCAGTAATTCTTTGGCTGACAAAGGACAATCTATTTTATTTGTTTAATTTCTCATACATAGGTACAGTAATAGCTATTGGATTGCTGCTCTTCCAGATAGAATTTAAACATGCCAGACGCATTGTTCAACTGTTAATCGGCTTATATATGGTTGTTTATCTGGGGCTGATTTGTAACGAGAATATGCAGATAGAGGGCTTTTGGTATTATCTGTTTACAGGGGTATTTGAAGCAGCGACAATACATTATGCGGTTGCAAAAATATTTGGTCCACTGATCTTTGGAAGAGGATGGTGTGGATATGCTTGTTGGACTGCTATGGTTTTGGATTTTCTTCCATACAAGATTCCACAGACTTCTCGCAAAAAGAAATTGGAGAGAATACGATATTTTACTTTTATTGTATCTCTGATTTTCGTAGCCTCGCTGTTTTTATTTCAGGTGGGTAATCTTGAACGCATCATGTTCTGGTGTTTCCTGATTGGAAATATCCTTTATTATGCAATCGGAATTGCTCTTGCTTTTGCATTTAAGGATAACCGAGCGTTTTGCAAATATATCTGTCCAGTCACTGTATTCTTAAAACCTGCAAGCTATTTTTCTTTATTGCGTATCAAATGTGATGAGGAAAAATGTATATCATGCGGAAAGTGTAAAAGTGTGTGCCCAATGGATGTTGATGTAACAGATAATTCGAGAAAACGAAAAAATGGAACAGAATGCATTCTTTGCATGGAATGTGTAAAGAATTGCCCTAAAAAGGCACTGTAAAATTCCAGTTTATCAAATAAGTAAATCATTCCATACCTCTGCGGGCAGCGATGAAACGGCTGCCCGCTCTTTTTGTACCCTGAAACCGAAAGGAGGCTTCAAATGCCAAACAAAACCGAAGAATATCTTGCACTTGCCTGCAAAACGGCAGACAGCTTTTCGCGACAGTGGGAGCACTGGGCAGAATTTCTGATCACAGCGGCACGGCTGTACAAATACAGTTACCCGGATCAGCTGATGATCTATGCCCAAAGACCGGATGCCACGGCCTGTGCCGAGTATGATGTATGGAACAATAAAATGAACCGTTACGTCCGGCGTGGTTCCAAGGGCATTGCACTGCTGGATGAATCCGGCGGATACCCGCGCCTGCACTATGTCTTTGATGTGTCTGATACGGCACCGCGGCGAAACGCCCTGTACCCGCACCTGTGGGAGGTGGAACAGACGGCAGAGAACAGGATGCAGCAGCTGATGAAAGAACTGTTGGAGAGGAACCCGGCTCCGGACAAGGAGAAAAACCAGATGGCGTGGGTGCAGCACATGAACAGCCTGAAAGCGCAGGCGGAGGAAATGATCCTGACCGAGCTGATTTACAGCTGAATTTTCTGGAGGCGGCCATCCCCACGGAAGCACAGCAAATCGAATCCATCGACCAAGCGGAGAGCGAGAAATCGTCCTCCGCTTTTGTTTTGTCACAAGCTGATATTGAAAAAGCACTGCGGAGAGGTTCTAACTTTGAAAACAGCAAGCTTCGGATTTGGGAGATTTATCAGACACAGCCTGACCGAAAACTCCGGGCAAAAGCGCTTGCCAAAGAATATGCACCGCACGGTCCCGGTGGATGTTCGCACACCTATCTGGACGGAAGCAGTGGTTGGCTCGACCACGACAGCAAGGGACTGACATTTGAACATTAGAAAAGATTACGGCGGACCTCCCGGTATGGGGATAGGAAAAAGCAGAATCCTCTTTTTCAATGCCCAAAAGCGTGGTAGAATAGGTAAAAAATTCAGTATCTGAAAAACGGAGCGCGCAACAATGAAGATTCTGGTCAGCGCCTGCCTGCTGGGCGAAAACTGCAAATACAGCGGCGGAAACAATTACAATCAGGCGGTTTGCGATTTTGTGCGGGGGCATCAGGTGGTTCCGGTCTGCCCGGAGGTTTTGGGCGGCCTGCCCACACCGCGGTGCCCGGCGGAAATCGTGCAGGGCGTTGTCACGAACAAAGAGGGCATCAATGTGGACCGGGAGTTCCGAGCGGGCGCAGCCAAAGCCCTTGCCATCGCAAAAGAAAATGGGGTGGAGCTTGCCATCCTGCAATCCCGCAGTCCCAGCTGCGGCGTGAAGGAAATCTACGACGGAACATTTTCCGGGACAAAGATTCCCGGACAGGGTGTTTTTGCCAAGATGCTGATGGACGAAGGCATCCGTGTTCTGGATGCCGGGGAATTGCCTAAAATTATCTTGAAAAATGAGGACGGAAAATGTCAATCAGACTGATTTGCAGCGATATTGACGGTACGTTGCTGCAATACGGCAGGAAAGAGCTGGAAGGCGAGATCTTTGAACAGATACGGGAGCTGCATCGGCGCGGTATTTTGTTCTGCCCGGCATCCGGCCGGCAGTATACCAGCCTGCGCAAGCTCTTTGCACCGGTGGCAGACTGCTGTGTGTTTCTTTGTGAGAACGGCGGCGTGATCTATAAAGACGAACAGTGCATCGCCAAGAACCCGATGCCGCGCGCGCTGGCCGAAGAAATCGCCAACGACCTGTGGACCCGCAGCAACGGGCAGGGCGAGGTAATGCTTTCCGGTCAGAATACTGCATACCTGATGGAGCGGGGTCTGGGAATGCTCAAGCGTATTCAGTTCATCGGAAACAATTATCAAATCATCCATGACCCTTCCGAGGTGCCGGAGGAGATCACAAAAGTATCGGTGTATCTGCACGAAGGCGTAGAATCTTACACGGAACGGTTTGTCCCACGATGGAAAGAGGCGAACTGCGCTGTGGCAGGGCCGTACTGGATCGACACCACCTTTGCCAACAAGGGCATCGGTGTGCGCAGCATCTGCAAGACTCTGGACATCGCCCTTGCCGATGTGATGGCTTTTGGTGACAATTATAACGATGTGTCGATGCTGGACATTGTGGGTGTGCCCTACATTATGGATGGTGCCGCCGCACCGCTGCGGGAAGAGTACCCGAACCATACACCCTGCCCGGAGGATGTGCTGCGGGAGTTCTTGAAGCAGAACTGAATTTTGCACGCATGTGTGCAAAATTAAAAATGATACGATATAAGGAAATATTTTGACATGACGAAAGTGCTTTTCATCTGCCATGGGAACATTTGCCGCAGCCCAATGGCCGAATTTGTAATGAAAGACTTGGTGGCCAAAGCCGGGCTTTCTGACCAGTTTGAAATCGCATCCGCGGCCACCAGCACCGAGGAGATCGGCAACCCGGTCTATCCGCCCGCCCGGCGGAAGCTGGCCGAGCACGGCATCTCCTGCGAGGGTAAAACCGCCCGGCAGATGACCCGGAGGGATTACGAAACCTACGATTACCTGATCGCCATGGATCACAACAACCTGCGCAATATGGCGCGCTTTGTGGGCGGCGACCCGGAGCATAAAGTGTTTCTGCTGATGGATCATACCCGCCGCCCCGGCGATGTGGCCGACCCGTGGTATACCGGGGATTTTGAAGCTACCTGGCAGGATGTGCTGGAAGGCTGCACCACTCTACTGGAAAAACTGCGCTGATAGGAGAATTTCGTGACAGAGCGTTATTGTGAGGGCGAACGATTTACTGGCCTGTCGTTTGCCGGGGAAGTCTTTGAAAGCTGCGATTTTGCGGACTGCGTATTTTTGGACTGCTCCTTTACAAAATGCGGGCTGGACCATACCACGCTGAATGAGTGCCGGTTCGTGCGGTGCGAGATCACCGGGCTGCGGAGCGTGTCTTCCTCGGTGCAGTCGCTGGATTTTGAGGACTGCCGCCTGAATGAAATTGAGTGGGCACCGCTGATGTCCAATGGTGCCTTCCCAGACCCCATTCACACGCTGAAAGAGTGCAGTCTGAAATATAACACCTTCACCGAAATGAACTTCAACCGCTTCAACTTTTCAGACGGAAACGAGATCGTCGGCTCTATGTTTGCCAAATGCGAGATGCAGCTGGCGAATTTCAAGGGCGTGGAACTTCACGAAACGGAATTCTACCAGTGTGACCTGCGCAAGGCGGATTTCCGGGATGCCGCCGGTTATAGGGTGGACATTCTGGGCAGCCGCCTGAAGGATGCGAAATTTTCCCTGCCGGAAGCGGTGAATCTGCTGGCAGATTTGAAGATCAAGCTGTCGTAAGAAGGAGAGAAAATGCGTCAACTCATCATTGCCCGAAAAGATCTGCAGATGTCGCCTGGCAAGCTGGCGGCGCAGTGCTGCCATGCTTCGCTGGCATTCCTCACCGACCCCATCGGTATGGGACAGGGCGTGGAACCCATCGAGAAAAACGGAAAAATTACCGGCTATCGGGCAGAAATCATGTTGGAGAAAGCAACCTATGAAGAATGGTTCGATGGCTCTTTTACCAAAACTATCTGCGGGGCAAAGAACCGCAATCAACTGCTGAAAGCAAAGACAATTGCCGAGGAATTGGGCCTTGTGGAAAACAAAGACTTCTTCCTTATCCGGGATGCCTGCCACACCGAGCTGGAGCCGGAAGAATTTGATGAAAACGGAGAAGGCATGACCCTGACCTGCATCGGTTTCCGCCCGCTGCCGGATGAAATTGCACATCAGATCAGCCATAAATTTCATTTGTATTGATTCCTGATTTACGGAATACGAAAGAAAGTCCCGGCCATTCTCCTGTGATTTGCAGGAAAATGGTCGGGATATTTTGCTTTTTATTGAAGATTCATCCATGCCGCCAGTGCATCCGCTGTCTGCTGTTGCTGTTCCTCGGCGGAGATAACAGGCGCGCCGTCGCCCTTCTGGGCACCGTAGCTGCCGAATCCGGCATGACAGCCGCCGTCAATGACCGTTTCGGTAGTGTCCTGCGGAAGATTTATGCGGTCGGCTTCGTATTTTTCGCGGTTCAGCACACCATCCTCGCTGCCGTAAGTGGAATAAACTCGCAGGCCGCTGTCGGTCAGGTCGGCGTGGTAGTAGTCGCTGACGTAAATGCCGAATGCAACATAGACGGCCAGCAAAACAGTCAGCAGGAAGAGGAACACTCTGCAGGGAAACGCTTTTTTCTTCTGGCTCTTCATAGAACTTCTTTATTTTATAAGCATTTTCCGCAATCGCTGCAGCCGTTGCAGATCAGTTTGCTGCCGCAGGTCTCGCAGTTTGTACGGAAATGGGGCACATAGAGATCTTCCTGCGGGATGGGGTAGCCCCAGTCGTCCACGAGGTCAAAACGGATGGGCCTTCCCTGAAAGTTCATACCGGATTTATAAGCCATCCGGCTTTGCAGCTGCTTGTTTGGCAGGTGGTAGCGCCTGCCGTCCTTGATGAACACGGTGCCGGTCTCGATAAAGCAGAAGGTCACGTTGGCATCCACGCATTCCTGCCGGAGAGACTTGACCCAATCAAAATTGCAGGGGCGGGCACCATCGTAGTTTTCGCCGCCGCAGATGACCTGCTCGATCTGCCCGGCGGTAAGGTACTGCCGGATGCTCACCGGTCCGATGAAGGGCGCGCACATGATGCCCTTGTGCTTGAAGGGCAGGTCAAACAGAATGGGAATGCGCTCATCGGCGCGGCGCTGATTCTCGCAGGTGACGTTGAAAAAGATGTTGTCCCAACCGCTGCCCCAGTCCGGCGGCAGGCACTCCCGTACCCGCTGCGGCCGTTTGGTGAGCAGAAAAAACACCACATCGCTGCGCTGGCGCATGATGTCCCACGCCTCAGACCGCCACGGGTCGGCTTCTTCCAAGAAGAAATCCGAGGTCATGCAGACCCGGATCTGCTCACCACTCTGGATTTTGTAGTGTCCAGTGCGGTCTTTCTGGAGCGGATAGGAAAAGCCGCTTTTCGTTTTGTAGATCTCGGCCCCGTTCTGGTTCCGCATCCGGTCGAGAAAATACATGTAGCAGTTCTGGCAGCCCTCACTGCACTTGACGCAGCCGTGCCATGGATTCCAGATGTCGTGCAGGAAGCTCACCCTCTTTCGGTACCTATTATTATAATAGCTGCGCGGACAGGAAACAAGAGCACCCCTTGCACCGCCCCGCCGGATGTGATAAGATTAAATAAAATTTAATAACGCTTTGTATGAAAACAACTTTAGATAGAATTCCAGGATGATACAATAGAAGGGAATTTGACTATGGCACGATATAGCGTGAATAATTATACGGTGGATGTGCTTTTGGCGGATATAAAATCCGGTAATGTTGCGATTCCGGAAATGCAACGTCCATTTGTATGGGACGCAACGCAAGTGCGTGATTTGATGGATTCGCTCTATAAGGGCTTTCCGGTCGGATATATTATCGTATGGCAAAATCCAAGTGTAAAGTTGAAAGACGGAACAGTTGCAATAGGGAAAAAAGTTCTGATCGACGGGCAACAGCGTATTACTGCTATGGCGGCTGCAATTGTGGGACAGGAGGTTTTAGACAGCCACTATAAATGGAAACGGGTCTGTATTGCGTTTAACCCCATTGACGAAATATTTGAAGTGGCAAATTCCGCAAATCAAAAAAGCAGTAAATGGATTCCGGATATTGCAAAAGTGCTGGATGTGTCCTTTGGTTCTTTTTCTTTTGTGATGGAATATTGCCAGAAAAACGGAATTATGGACAAGGCACAGGAAATCAATGACACAATCAATCGGTTGAGGGCAATACAAAATAATAGCATTGGTGTTATTACGCTGGCAGAAGATTTGGATATTGACAGTGTAACGGAAATTTTTATTCGAATCAATTCTAAGGGTGTGGTTCTGTCGCAAGCAGATTTTGCAATGTCTAAGATTTCTTCGAATGAAATATATAATGGAAATGTGACCCGAAAAACGATTGATTACTTTTGTCATTTGTTGGAGTCTCCGGAGGATTTGAAAGAAATCAAGAAAAATGATGCTGAATTTGCGGCGAGACCGGAATTCGAAGCTATAAAGTGGGCAGCTGCAAAGAATGCACCGATTTATCGCATATGTTATACGGATATTCTTCGTGTTGCATTTACATATAAATTCAAGCGAGGAAAGCTAGCAGATTTGGTTAGCTTGCTTTCAGGTCGAGATTTTGAAACGCGTGAATTTAA
This sequence comes from Faecalibacterium butyricigenerans, assembly GCF_020687345.1. Taxonomy (NCBI): domain Bacteria; kingdom Bacillati; phylum Bacillota; class Clostridia; order Eubacteriales; family Oscillospiraceae; genus Faecalibacterium; species Faecalibacterium butyricigenerans. The sequence continues at coordinate 9,873 of NZ_JAJEQL010000039.1, read as the reverse complement.
GATCGAAATAGAAGAAAGGTCGTTCAATCAATTACATGAGGCAGTTCTGCAAGCGGTGAATCAGACAAATTACGAACGGTATTTGATGATTGTGCGCTCAGCGGGAATTGTGAAAAAATCGCTGATTCGTTCACAAAATGTTTTGAACTTTGGCTATGCGCTTTTTCTTGCACTTCGTGAACGAAAAGTGGATAGTAATCAAATTGAAAAGATTGTACGCAAGTGGCTGGCTTTGTCTATTTTGACGGGAAGATATTCTTCTGGCTCGCCAGAGTCTGCATTTGATTACGACATTAAGAGATTCTTTGCTTATGATGATCCGATGCAGTACCTGAATATCACAGAGGCGGGCGAATTATCTGAGGCGTACTGGAAGGTAAATCTTGTTCAACGGCTGAACACATCGGTTGCGAGCAGTCCATATTTTAATATGTTCCTTGTGGCACAGGTCAAGGCACACGATAAAGGCTTTTTGTCGATGGAAATTGATATTGAGTCCATGTTGGAAAACAGAGGCGATATTCACCATTTGTTCCCGAAAAATTACTTGACAAAAAATGGAATTGTGCAAGCACAATACAATCAAATTGCGAATTATGCTTTTATTCAACAGGAAATCAACATTAAAATTAAAGATAGTTCGCCAGCCCACTATATGACTGAAGTGATAGGGCAATGCAATACGAAAAAGCCTGTTTATGGTGGAATCATAGAACAAGATAGGCTGGCTGAAAATCTTAAACAGAATTGTATTCCAGACGGATTTGAAAGCATGGAGATTGGCGACTATCAGGATTTTCTACAAAGGTGTCGGGAACTGATGGCCGAGAAAATACATCAATACTATGATTCTCTCTGATTTCAAAGGCGAAACTTGATATAAAGGGATGCACTTCGCAATGCAGTCTCTCTGGGCGGCGACAGCGACACCCTTGCCTGCATCACCGGCGGCATTGCCGAAGCTTTTTACGGGATGCCGCAGGAACTGCGGGACGAGACTTTGAAACGTCTGCCGGAGGATATCCGGGAAGGATATGAGCTGTTTCGGTGGAACATCGGCCAGAGATAAGACATTCGGAGAACCAAGGAGCAGATACAACACACTCGTGATGTGAAGTATCTGCTCCTTGGTTTTTAATAAGACTCGATGAAGGGCGTCTTGCATCGGCCTGAAAAATCCGATATACTGAACCCAGAGAGTATATCGAATTTTTTGGGAAAAGGAGAGAACGGTATGGAACATCTTTATGAAAAGGCACTGGAAAGTGCGGAATATATCAAGACGCACACGAAAAAGCGCCCGAAGATCGCGGTGGTGCTGGGCTCCGGCCTTGGCAAGCTGACCGCGGACTTTACGGACACGGAAGAACTGTCCTACAAGGATATCCCCAACTTCCCGGTATCCACGGTGGCAGGACACAAAGGCGCATTGTTGGCTGGCAAGCTGGGGGACACGGAAGTCTACGCCATGGAAGGCCGCTTCCATTTCTATGAGGGCTACTCCATGAAGGAAGTCTGCTACCCGTTCTATGTGTTCAAGCTGTTGGACGTGGAAAAGGTGGTGTTGACCAACGCCTGCGGCGGCATCAACCGGGAGTTTGCGCCGGGCACCCTGATGCTCATTACCGACTTCATCAACATGATGGGCACGAACCCCCTCATTGGCCCCAACGATGAGCGCTTCGGCCCCCGCTTCCCGGACATGACCGAACCTTACAGTCTGGAACTGCGGAACCTTGCCAAGCAGACCGCCGATGAACTGGGCATTGCCTACAAGGAGGGCGTTTACATGGGCTTTATGGGCCCTTGCTATGAAACGGCGGCTGAAATTCGTGCCTTTGCGGGGATGGGAGCCGATGCCGTGGGCATGAGCACCGTGCCGGAAACCATGGTCTGCAACTACATGGGCATGAAGGTACTGGCCGTCAGCTGCATCACCAACATGGCCACCGGCATCCAGACGGTCAAGCATAGCCACGCCCGCGTGCTGGAGATCGCAAATCAGGCAGGCGATACCCTGTGCCGATGGCTGGGTGCGGTGATTCAGAGAATGGAGTAAAAAAGATATTGAAAGCCATCGATCAAAACTTCCGGGCATCGCTACGGACGACAGAGGAACGCCCCGTAGCTGGTACAGGCAGTCAAGGAAAAACGCGGTGCGACCATCTGCAAAGACCTGAAGGGCATCAAGGCCGATACGGTGCTGTGCCCCTGCCCGGAGTGCGTCCGCAATGCAGTGCTGGCCTTGGGTGCTGGATGAGCAGTCGAAAATATGAAACAGGCGTGCAGAAAACAACCCTTCTGATCACTATTTGCTGAAAAATTGCTGCGAAAAGTAATATACCTATTGACATGGTGTGTAAATGGGTATATGATACAGGCAATTCGTCGAACAAAAAAGTGAAAGGAAGGGTTTTGTTATGCCCAGAATCAGCGAAATCAACCCGGAAACTGCACCGGAAGCGATCCAGAAAATCATTGCAGACCATCTGGCGGACGGCCACGCTCTGACCGCAGAAAAGCGCACATTGCTCCACAATGCAGCGGCGTTCAATGCTGTGGAGGCCGGTTCTTATGCGCTGGATGATGAACTGCAGCGGCTCATCGGCAAGCGTGCGGCCGATTTTTACGAATATGCTATTTCCCAGAAAAACGGCTGCCTTGTGTGCAGCATTTACTTCCAGAATCTGCTCAAGAAAAACGGCATCGACTTTGAGAATTTTGCATTCACTCCCAAAGAGGAGATCCTGATCGAATACGGTCAGGCCATTGCAGAGGACCCCAAGCATGTGCCGGAAGAGCTGTTTGCAAAGCTGAAGGCAAACTTTACGGAGGAAGAGATCGTGGTCATCACGGCGATGGGCGTGATGATGATCGCCAACAACTACTTTAACGACATTCTGGATGTGACGCCGGACAAGCTGGTTTGAGCCGAAAATCGGGAGGGGAGAGCAATGGCAGGACTGGTGCATTCCATCGAGGAACTGGTGGGGCGCACCCCGCTGATGGCGCTGGACCGCTTTGGGCGGCAGCAGCAGTGCGGGGCGCACCTGCTGGCAAAGCTGGAGTTCTTCAACCCAACCGGCAGTATGAAAGACCGGGCGGCACTTTCCATGCTCAATGCTGCGGAAGAAGCCGGACTGCTGAAACCCGGCGGTACCATCGTGGAGCAGACCAGCGGCAACACTGGCATCGGTCTGGCCGCGTTTGCAGCAGAGCGTGGGTACAAACTGGATATTTTTCTGGAGCGGGGTGCCTCGCTGGAGCGGCGGCTGATGCTGCTGGCCTACGGGGCACGGCTTCTGGATTACAAAGATGCCACCGGGGAGCGTCCGGAGACGAAGCGCACCCACCCCTGGCAGGAGCCAGAGCGGGAGGCGACGCTGGATGAGATCGCAGCCTACTGCCGCCGCATCGGAGCTTACTTTAACAATCAGGCGGCAAACCCAGCGAACCCCGAGGCACATTACCGAACCACTGGGCCGGAGATCTGGCAGGATACAGAAGGCCATGGGGATATTCTGGTCTGCATGGCGGGCACCGGCGGCACGGGTTTTGGCACAGCAAGTTATCTGCGCAGCCGCAACCCGAATCTGCAAGTGGTTCTGGTGCAGCCCCATCCGGACTCCCGCCTGACCCCGGAGCACCCGGATGCGCAGATCATAGATGGCGTTTTGCCGGCGTATGATGTGCCGGAAAGCGCACTTTCCGACTATCTGCGGACAGACTGGAGCGATGCGTGCATCAATGTCCGCACCGAGGAAGCCTACGAAACGGCCCATGAGGTGCTGCGGGCGGAAGGACTGTTTCTGGGCACATCGGCAGCAGCGGCTTTGCACGCAGCGGTGCAGGTGGGCCGCAGACCGGAGAATCAGGGAAAGAACATCGTGGTCATCGTCCCGGACAACGGCATGAAATATCTGTCTACGCCGATGTACCGGCAGAAATGATAAAAACACGATGATACGACTGAATTTTGAAAAGATTGCATAGGATTTTATAAAAGTGTTATTCTTTCATGAATTTTAGCACTCTTCTATTGACACTGCTAATGAACGGTGCTATAACAGTGGCGTGCTCAGGAGGAAGGGCAAAAGGAGAGCCGCTAGGCTCCCCGGAAAGCCCTTCTGAATGGACGCTTCAGATTTTTTGCCCCGACCCGAACGCCGGGATTGGAGGAATGATTTATGCTTATGCCGACTGTTTTCCATGAAAACCTGTTCGATGATTTCTTCGATCCGTTCTGGAATGACGCTGCACTGGAACGTGCTATGAACCGTGAGGCTCGTGGCGCCTTTGGTAAGCGCGGTGCAAACATGATGAAGACCGATGTCAAACAGACGGACAACGGCTACGAAGTAGCTGTTGACCTGCCGGGCTGCAAGAAGGAAGACGTTCAGATGGATCTGAACGACGGCTACCTGACCATTCAGGCAGTGCGCAGCCACAGCAACGACGAAAAGGATAAGAAGGGCCGCTATCTGCGGCACGAATCCTTCTCCGGCACCTGCGCGCGCAGTTTCTACGTGGGCGATGTGAAGAAGGAAGACATCCACGCAAAGTTCGAGGATGGCGTCCTGCACGTCGAGTTGCCTGCTCCTCAGCAGACGAAGGCTTTGCCTGAGAACCCGAATCTGATTGCAATCGAGTAAAACGCCGGTCGTGTGCGCCAAGGCACAACGCACATAAGATGCCCCCGGAGAGCCGCAACAAGCTCTCCGGGGGCATTTTTGTTTCGCTATCTTTTCCGCAAGGGAAAACCATGGTATACTGAGAACAGCAACTCAGAATTTATGGAGGTACTTCACTATCCTGTGAGCCGGGAGAGCGGCTGACTTTTGCGGTATACTCCGTTCGGAAAGATCAAAGCGCATGGAGGTAAAAAGCATGCTGACCTATACCTATGTTTCAAAGGGGACGTTTGCCCTGATGGAAAAACCAAAGCCGGTGCTGCAGCACGAGCGGGACGCCATTGTAAAGGTGACCCTTGCCAGTATCTGCTCCAGCGATCTGCACATCAAGCACGGCAGCGTGCCCCGGGCGGTGCCCGGCATCACGGTAGGGCACGAGATGGTGGGCATCGTAGAAGAAGTGGGCAGTGCGGTGACCAATGTGAAACCCGGCGACCGGGTGACGGTGAACGTGGAGACCTTCTGCGGAGAGTGCTTTTTCTGCAAAAAAGGCTTTGTGAACAACTGCACCGATCAAAACGGCGGCTGGGCGCTGGGCTGCCGCATCGACGGCGGGCAGGCCGAGTATGTCCGGGTGCCCTTTGCGGATCAGGGACTGAACAAGATCCCGGACGGCGTTACCGATCGGCAGGCGCTGCTGGTGGGCGATGTGCTGGCCACCGGCTTTTGGGCGGCACGCATCTCGGAGATCACCCCTGAGGATACCGTGCTGATCCTCGGTGCAGGGCCGACTGGCATCTGCACGCTGCTGTGCGTCATGCTGCACAGCCCCAAGCGCATCATCGTCTGCGAAAAGGACGAGAACCGGTTGCAGTTCATCCGTCAGCACTACCCGCAGGTGCTCACGGTGCAGCCGGAGGACTGCGCCGCCTTTGTGCGTGCCCACAGCGAACACGGCGGGGCAGATGTGGTGCTGGAGGTGGCAGGGGCGGACACTACCTTCCGGCTGGCGTGGGAGTGCGCAAGACCCAACGCCATCGTGACCGTGGTGGCGCTGTACGACAAGGCACAAACCCTGCCGCTGCCGGAGATGTACGGCAAAAACCTTACCTTCAAGACCGGCGGCGTGGACGGCTGCGATTGTGAAGAAACGCTGCGTCTCATCGCAGAAGGCAAGATCGATACCGAACCGCTCATCACCCACACCTACCCCCTGCGCCGGATCGCAGAGGGCTACGAGCTGTTTGAAAAGAAACGGGACGGCGTGATCAAGGTGGCAGTGGAGTGCTGACGGTCTGCGCCAAGGCACAACGCACATAAAGTGGCCCCGGAGAGCTGTAACAAGCCCTCCGGGGCCATTTTTGTTCCTGGCATCTTTTCCGCAGCGGCAAGGCGTGGTAGAATAAGGGCAGAACCAATCCACAGGTGAGAAAATCGAACTTCAGAGAGAGGAGATGCTTCTATGCAGTCTGATGAGCTGAAACGCCGGATCTCGGCAGGCAGAGGAGATGCTTTGGCTGATCTGGTTTTGAAAAATGCCAGAATTGTCAATGTGTTTACCGATGAGGTCGACACCGCTGATATTGCCATCAGCGGAAATTCGATCGTGGGCGTGGGTATGTATCATGGCCGGAAAGAAGTTGATCTGCACGGCAAATATGTCTGCCCGGGCCTGATCGATGGGCATATCCACATCGAAAGCTCCATGCTCTGTGGTTCGGCTTTCGAGCAGGCAGTGCTGCCCCACGGTACCACTGCGGTGGTCACAGACCCACACGAGATCTCGAATGTTGCGGGGCTGGAAGGCTTGGATTTTATGCTGGAAACGACAAAAAATCTGACCCTTTCGGTTTATTTCATGCTGCCCTCCTGTGTTCCGGCCACGGATCTGGATGAATCCGGTGCGGTGCTGAACGCAGAACAGCTCCGGCCTTACTACGGCGATCCCCGTGTGCTGGGACTTGCGGAACTGATGAATGCCTACGGAACGGTGCGCTGTGACCCGAAGATCCTGCAGAAGATCCGCGACTGCACCGAAGCGGGAAAGATCGTGGATGGCCATGCGCCGCTCTTGAGCGATAAGGACCTGAATGCTTATATTGCGGCAGGCGTTCAGTCCGATCACGAGTGCTCCAACATCGAGGAAGCCATGGAAAAATTCCGGCTCGGACAATACATCATGATCCGGGAAGGAACGGCTGCCAAAAATATGGAGGCCCTGATGCCGCTGTTCCGGGAGCCCTATTGCAGCCGCTGTATGCTGGTGACGGATGATAAGCACCCTGGTGACCTGCTGGACAGCGGCCACATCGATTCCAACATCCGTAAAGCGATCCGGCTGGGCGCAGACCCAGCAGTGGCCGTCAAAATGGCAACGCTGGTCCCGGCACAGTATTTTGGGTTCAAGCAGCGCGGTGCCGTAGCACCGGGGTACCGGGCAGATCTGGTTGTGGTTTCTGATCTGGAATCCTTTACGGTCGAACAGGTTTACAAGAATGGCACGCTGGTGGCCGAGCACGGAAAAACGCTGAAACCCGCACCGCTTGACATCGACCGTGTGAGATTTTCCCACGTTATGGATTCCTTTGATCTGGATGAGATCACACTGCAGGACCTGGAACTTCGGGAAAGCGGGGAGCAGGAGCGTGTCATCTGCCTGAACCGGGGCGAGCTGCTTACGGAGGAAAAAATCATCCAGTTCCAACGGCATCCGGGCAAAGCTCCCGGTGTGGACCCGGAACACAACGTCGTAAAACTGGCCGTTTTTGAGCGGCATCATCACTCCGGCCATGTGGGCATTGGCTTTTTAGGAAACTTCAGCCTGAAATGCGGAGCCGTTGCATCGAGCATCGCACATGATTCCCATAACCTGATCGTGGCAGGGGACAACGATACCGATATGATGCTGGCCGGCAACACCGTGCGGAAAAACAAAGGCGGACTTGCGTTTGTGGCAGATGGACAGGTCGTGGCAGAACTTGCGCTTCCGGTGGCCGGATTGATGAGCACCGAAAGCGCAGAGAGCGTTGCGGCGAAAATGCAAGCGCTGAACGATGCCCTCAAGGCACATGGTGTAGCGGAAGACATCGGCATCTTTATGACCCTCGCCTTCGTCAGCCTTCCGGTCATTGCAAAACTCAGACTGAATACATACGGCATCATCGATGTAGCGCAGCAGAAAGTCGTTCCGGCTGTTTTTTAATAGGCGATAACAAAAATACTGCCGGAGATCGACCCGAATGGTCCGTCTCCGGCAACAGAACAGTTCGTTCCTACTCTTAGAAGCGAGCCACATCAAGAGAAAAATTGACGGAAATTCTTATTTGATAAATCGTAATTTGCTACGTTGGTTCATCAAGTACTCATCGTCCAACTTTTTTGCATAGGAGGTTCACCATGCTGGAACGATTCTTCAAGTCACAGGTAGCAACGGTTTCGGATTCAACCTATTGTCACCGTATTACAGATGCTTTGACAGCGGCTGGAATCAAATGCTATTGCAAAACCAAAGATGTGAATCAGCGAAGTGTTTTTGACGCAACACGGATGCGAGCACAAATCGGAACTTTTGGAATAAAGCCTCAGTATATTACAGAGATTTTTGTAGACAAAGAAAATGCAGAACTTGCTTCTCATATCATTCGTACCCTGTAAAATTCGCGTTTGTGGAAGTTATAAAGGGGTGCATCATGGAAATCGAGTATAAACAAACAAAAGATTTCACGGCCGATGAATTGCAGAAACTATTTTTATCCGTTCACTGGGAATCCGGCAATTATCCCGAAAAACTTGTCCGTGCGATGCACAATTCCACACGAGTTATTTCTGCGTGGGATGGTGATAAGCTGGTCGGACTGGTTCGCGCGCTTGATGATGGAGAAACAGTCGCATTTTTGCATTATCTTTTGGTGGACCCTGCTTATCAGGGACAGTACATTGGAGATGAGCTGATGAAACGGATCATGAGTTTCTATCAAAATCTTCTGTATGTGAAAGTTATGCCATCTGATCCTAAAACGATCCCATTTTATGAGCGATATGGCTTTCAACAATATGATAATTACTCTGCAATGGTGCGGAAGCACTTTTTGTGAGTTGGTATGATGGATCGATTTGCAGCTAGCAAGGAAACCGTAAGGAGTACTGAGCATGGATGCAAACTGTACCAGTAAAAGAAGGAAAGTCAAGAGTATGGAAACGGTATACATTGCAGGCGGGTGCCTTTGGGGCGTCCAGCATTTTTTTGACACGGTGCCCGGTGTACGGACGACCGAAGCCGGGAGAGCCAACGGAACAACAAACACGCTGGACGGCCCGTATGATGGATACGCAGAGTGCGTTAAAGTGGTCTTTGATGAGAAATGTACCAGTGTTACAGAGCTTATGGAGCATCTGTTTGAAATCATCGACCCGTACAGCCTGAACAAACAGGGCGTTGATGTTGGAAAAAAGTATCGCACGGGGCTTTACAGCACAAATCCCGGACATCTGGAAGAAGCAAGAGCCTTTATTGACAGCCGGAAGGACCGGGATAAAATCGTTGTGGAAGTGCTGCCGCTGACGAATTACGTCCGGAGTGCAGAGGAGCATCAGCATCATCTGGAGCGGTACCCGGAAGACTGCAGCTACTGTCATATCCCGGATGAAGTCTTAAACAAATACAGGAATCAGTAAGCAAAGGAAAAACGAAAATGCGGGGATCGGGAACGATCATCAATGCGCTGGCCATTGTGATAGGCGGTGTGCTGGGTATTCTGTTCAAACGCTTTCTGAAAGAGCGCTATCAGGATACAATCATCAAAGCCACGGGCTTTTCCGTGGTGTTTCTGGGAGCGGCGGGAACACTCTCCAAGATACTGACGGTTAGGCCAGACGGAACTTTGAGCACCGGTGGCTCTATGGTCATGATTCTATCGCTGGCGTTGGGTGCGCTGCTGGGTGAACTTATTGATCTGGATGCACAGTTTGAACGCTTTGGCGAGTGGCTCAAACACAAGACTGGCAGTGACGGGGATTTTATGAATCGGAACTTGACGAGGAGTGTGATTGTATGAAAAAGAAGCTATCTGTTATAGCTGTAATCATCTTGGTTCTTGCGATATGTGTATCGGCGTGGTTTTATGGATACTACAATCACAAAAGCAACGACAATCTTCCCACTCTGACGGCAATCGCAGAAATGAGTGAAGCCGATGTTAATAGCCTTTTGCCTGGGTATCATATTGACCAGCTTAGAGAGGTA